>CAYTIE010000004.1:0-66894 GCA_964437815.1 uncultured Flavobacteriaceae bacterium | reverse complement strand
TTCAATTTTAATTTATTTAAATAATAATAAAATATTTTTTAAAAAAAATGATGTAACCTTTGCTTCTCTAAAAAAAAAATAATAAATTCGCAAACAATTAATTTTAACCAATAAACAATTTATGAAAAATATTATCGCATTATTATTTACTATTACTTTTTTTGTTGCTAACTCTCAGGAGGTAGACGAAATAATAGACAGCTATCTTGAGACAATTGGTGGTGTTGAAGCTATTCAAAATGTTGAGTCATTTAAAATATATGCTTCAGTTAATCAAGAAGGATTGGAAATTCCTATTGAAATAATTCAATCAAAAAATAGATCAAGTTTAACACTAACTCTTCAAGGACAAGAACTTAAACAAGGAGTTTTTGATGGTGAAGTTTTATGGTCAAGTAGTTTTCCTGATTTAAAACCAGTAAAAAGTGATGAAGAAGATGTAACTAATCTTAAAAATGAACTTAAAGATTTCCCGGATCCTTTTATTACATATAAAGATTTTGGATATACTATTGAATTAGATGGAACTGAAGACTTTGAAGGAACAGAAGTTAATGTTTTAAAAATTACAAAAACTCCAGTTTTAATAGATGGAGAAGAATTTCCAAATATTGATTATTATTTATTTGATATAGAGAACAATATTCCTTTGGCAGTTAGATCTGAAATTCTTGAAGGTCCAGCAAAAGGATTTATTGAGGAGCAAAGATTTAGTGACTATCAAGAGGTTGAAGGAGTATACTATCCTTTTTCATTAACATTTGGTATTAAAGATCAACCAGGTGGACAAACTTTTGTAGTTCAAAAAATGGAAATAAATCCAGAAATCGATGAATCTGAGTTTAAATTCCCAGAAGAAGAAATTCAAGAATAATAATCTTACATATTCAAATTATGAATAAACTAAAATCATTTTTATTATTAGCTATACTATTTACTGTAAACTCATACTCTCAAGACAATAAACCAATTGAATTAAAAGATTATTATGGAGATATGAATGCAAGACAAATAGGTCCTGCTGTTATGAGTGGAAGAATTAGTGATATGGAAAATCATCCAACAAATCCTAAGATTATTTTCACTGGAACAGCTGGTGGTGGTGTTTGGAAATCAGACAATGCAGGGACAACTTTTAGACCTATTTTTGATGATCATTCCCAATCAATTGGAGCAGTTGAATTAGATCCAAATGATCCTGATAATGTAATATATGTTGGTACCGGTGAGCCATGGCCAAGAAATAGTGTTTCAATTGGTGATGGGTTATATAAATCAATTGACGGTGGAAAATCATGGTCTAATATAGGATTTAAAAACTCTGAAAGAATTTCAGACGTAATAGTCAATCCAGATAACTCCAATGAAGTTTTTGTAGGAGTTCTAGGAGCATTATGGTCTGATAGTGAAGAAAGAGGTGTTTATAAATCTTCAGATGGTGGACAAACATGGGAAAAAATATTATATGTAAATCAGTCCACTGGTTCTGCAGATTTAGCATTGGATCCAAATAATCCAAATATTATTTATGCATCAATGTGGGAATTTAGAAGAGGGCCTTGGTTTTTTGAATCAGGAGGTGATAGCAGTGCTCTTTATAAATCTTTAGATGGTGGAAAATCATGGAAAAAAATTCATAATGGTTTTCCTGAAGGAAAGTTAGGAAGACTTGCAATTGCAGTTGCCGAAACTAATTCTGATATACTTTACACAGTAATTGAGGCTGAGAAGGATGAAGATAAAGGGTTATATAAAAGTTTTGATGGTGGAGAATCCTGGGAACAAACAAATAATGACTTTGGAATTACAGTAAGGCCATTTTACTTCTCAAGAATTGTAGTTGACCCTAAAAACGAGGATATAGTTGTTAAAGCAGGTTTATATGGTTCAATCTCTAAGGATGGAGGTAAAACATTTCAAAACTTAGGATTCATGCATTCTGATATTCATGATATAGTTTTTGATATTAATAATTCTGATATTCTTTATGTTGGAACTGATGGAGGTGTCTACAGGTCATGGGATAAAGGGGTAACAATGGAAATTGTGGAGAATCTCCCTTTATCACAATTTTACCATGTTACTGTTGACGATCAAGAACCATATAATGTATATGGAGGTCTACAGGATAACGGTTCTTGGTATGGGCCTACTCTAGCTCCAGGGGGAATTTCTGCAAAACATTGGAATCCTGTTGGACAGGGAGATGGCTTTAGAGTATATAAGCATCCAACTAAGAATATAATTTATTCTGAAATGCAAGGTGCTGAAAATGTATGGAGATATGATTTAGATAATAATAGAGTCAAAACAATTCAACCTCTAGAAGTTGAAGGTTATGAAAAATATAGATTTAATTGGAATGCTCCAATTACAACTAGCTTCCACAAGCCAGATAGATTTTTTATTGGTAGTCAATATCTTCATGTATCTGATGATATGGGAGACACATGGAAAATTATTTCTCCAGATCTGACAACTAATGATAAATCAAAACAAACCCAGGCTGAATCTGGTGGACTTTCTATGGATAATTCAGGAGCTGAAAACCATACTACAATCTTTACTATTGCTGAGTCTCCAATTGATGAGAATGTAATATGGGTAGGAACTGATGATGGGAATATTCAACTTACAACTGATGGAGGAAAGTCATGGAAAAATTTAATTTCAAATGTTAATGGTGTTCCAGAAAATACATGGGTCTATCATATTGAACCAAGTATTCATGATGTTGGAACTGCTTATGTAGTTTTTGATGGTCACACAACTGGAGACATGAAACCATACGCATATAAAACCGAAAACTTTGGAGTGAGTTGGGAAAACATTATTCCTAATAATGATGTATATGGATTTACTAGAAGTATACAAGAGGATTATGAGCATCCTGAATTACTTTTTTTAGGAACAGAATTTGGATTATATGTTTCAATTAATGGAGGAAATACATGGAACAAATTTGAAAAAAATGTTCCACCAGTTGCAATTCACCATATTGAATTACAAAAAAATACCAATGATCTTGTATTAGCTACTCATGGAAGAGGTATAATAATAGTAGATGATATTTCTCCACTTAGAGAAATTAACCAAGAATCTCTATCACAAAAGTTATACTTTTTTGAAAATGACAAGTATGTTATATCAGACTATGCCGGTTTTTCAGATAGCTTTGGAAGAGAGACACAATTCTATGGACCTAATTCCTCTTTAAACGCTCAGATTAAATATATACTTCCTAAGAGACATACTTTTGGAAAAATGACAATGGAAATTTTCGATGAAAATGGAAAATCAGTTATAAAGTTAAGCCCGGGTAAATCTAAGGGAATGAACTTTGTTTCATGGAATTACAGGATGAAACAACCAAAAGTAGCCAAAGGAAAGACACTAGCATTTGGAGGTTTATCTAGTCCTAGGGTAAAAGAAGGAACATACACTGTAGTTATAAATAAAGGAAAGGACAAATTCTCAAAACCTATATATGTAATGGATGATCCAAATACAGGGTTAGATCTAGATGAAAAAAAGTTAAAATATGACACTACTATGATGTTGTATAATTTATCAGAGGAGTTAGCATATACTGTATATATTATTGATGAGATACTGTCTTCTGATAATTTCAGAAAAGGAATTAAAAATAAGCTACAAACTTTAAAAGAATCACTTGTAATAACTACGGGAGATAATTATGTAGGTACTGCTGAGAATGAATTACGTGAAAATTTACTTGATTTATTTTCAAAGATATCTGACAGCTATGACAAGCCATCCAAAAATGATATGGATAATTTAAAATTAGTTGTTGAAGAGTATAATAGTTTAAAAGGTGAATTTGATAAGATTATCAAAAAAGTTGATCTCAATCAGCTACAATTAATGTCTTTTCAAGACTATATAGAAAATTAAATTATTATTCGAAATGAGATTAAAGGCACCATTATCGGTGCCTTTTTTTTACCTTTTTCTTTCTTTTTTGATACTTTCTTTGGCAATCTCTATATGCTTAATATGATGCTTTGTATGCCAAGCATACATGCCAACATGTTCATGAAGAATAATATTTTTATCCCTTACAGAGTGATAATAAGTTCTATTAAAATCTTCCTCCGATAGAGTTTTAAGAAGACTAACCCATTTGGCATGAATTCCTTCAATTATATTTAAACTATCTCTTACATCTAATGTGTTTGAGTCAGGCGTAGATAAGAACTCATCCACCTCATACATCTTTACATTTGGATTGTCTTCAAGAATTGTATGCTTTGTTCTTAAAAATGCATAGGTATGAGTATCACACCAGTGATGAATTATTTGGGCAATATTCATGCCCCCTTCTCTATATGTTTTTTTGAAATCTGATTCATCAAGATCTTTTATAGACTCTTTTAACATTTCAGCAAAAGATTCTAACGTATCCATGTCTTTCAATGTTCTTGAAAAGTCAAACTCTAGATTAGGTTTATATTTCCCAATTGGAAATTGCAGTTTTTCAATATTTTCTTCCATTGTATTATCTGTTAGTTGTTAAAATTAAATTTACAATTTCTCCAGAGTTATCTTCATAATTAATATGTAAGACTGTTGGAGAATTAATCCACTCATTTATTTTATCAATATAATTTAACGAGAATTCTTTTAATACCTGAATTCCCTCTTTTTCAAGAGCTGCAGCGTTAAATTGCTGCTCTATTTGAGCCTTTACAGGTACTACTAGCATTGGTTTCCCTAGAAAAATTGCTTCAGAGGTGGTAGAGAATCCTCCGGCACAAATTATACCATAGCAGGACCCTATCTTTTTTGTGAATAGTTCATCTGAAATAGAATTGATATTTATGCCATCTAACTTGTAATTAGAATCACTTTCATTTGTAAAGATTGTCCATTCCATTTGAACTGGTATCTTTTTAATTATTTCAATAATATTATCTATAGAATATGTAGGTAAATAAATTAATATTTCATTATTAGTTGAGGTATCTATTTCTCTAATTCTATCCCTAATAATAGGATCTAGTATATTTTCATTATAGGGTTTATAGTGATATCCATATCCAATTTTTGTAGGACATAATAAATTTATTGCAGAAAGTAATATTCTGCTATATCTTTTTGGTTTAGGAACATTCTTTGAATTAAGCACATACTGATTACTTAGTGCTACACATTTTACACCCCTTATTAATGAAGCCCATGCAGAAACTGGTTCATAATCACTGACCACCATATCATAATTCTTAACAGGACAATTATATATATCAACAAAAAATTGAATATAGTTGTTAAAAAAAATGGTTTTAATCCAATTGATTGATCCAGATTTAGATGTGAAAAATTTAAATCCTTTGTAATGCTTTATAGGGGGTTTATAAGTAGGGAAATTATTCAAAGGCCCACTGGTTAAAATATCTACTTTTACCTTTTTAGAAAATTCTGGAACTAGTTTTTGGGCACGAGAGAGGTGACCATTTCCTGTAGTTTGAATAGCATATAAAATTTTCATTTTTATTTAAAAAAATACAAAACAGGAAATTAAGATAGTGTTAAATTACAGGCTTTCAACATATTCATGGAACGATTTCCCATAAACTTTTTTAAAACTTACTTCAAAGCTCCTTTTAGACTTGAATCCACAAAGTACCCATATCTTTTCAATTGACTGAGGGTCTTTTTTTGTTAAAGATTTGGCTAGGGTAATAGCATAATTAACCTTAGAACGATTTATTTTTAGATTAACGTTTTCGATATTAATTGGTTTATAGCGGATTAAATATATAACAAAAAGTAACTAGTTCGACAAAAAACAAAAATTACATAAATGATTGAAGTTTCATTGCAAGTCCTGTATCACCCTTAATCTTTAGCTTTCCTGTCATAACAGCCATCATAGGATTAACCTTTCCGTTTTTTAGGTCTTCCATTAATGATCCTTTCATAATGATAGTACAGTCAGACTCCATGTCTTCTAATAATATTTTGTTTTCAGATCCAGTGCCATCAATGCAGATAGAATTATCATCTATTACAAATTTTATAATTCCCCCAATTGGAGATGCATTCTTAGCTTTTTCTTGAAAATCAGCAAGTATATTTTCTTTGTCCATAATAAATTAGTTTATATTGAAGCAAAGTTAAAAATTCTAACTAATTTTAGTTAGTTTAGCACTTCCAATTATTTAGAAATGAGTTATAAGATAAAAAAAGTTGCTGTTTTAGGATCAGGTGTTATGGGATCTGGAATTGCATGTCATTTAGCCAATGTGGGAATTGATGTTCTAATGCTAGATATTGTTCCAAAAGATCTAGAAAAAGGTAAAAATAGAAATGTAATTGCTGATGAATCTTTAGCTAGAGTTGTTAAGTCCAAACCTAATCCTATTTATAATAAAGAATTTTTAAAAAGGATAAAGACTGGAAATTTTGATGATGATTTTGAAAAAATCTCTTCAGTGGATTGGATTATTGAGGTTGTAGTTGAAAACCTAGAGATCAAAAAACAAATTTTTGAAAAAGTAGAAAAATATAAATCTAACGATTCATTTGTAAGTTCCAATACCTCAAGCATTCCTATAAACTTATTATGTGAAGGTAGATCTAAAGATTTTAAGAAAAACTTTTGTGGCACTCACTTTTTTAATCCAGCTAGATATATGAGGTTATTAGAAATTATCCCTCAAACTGAAACTGACTCAGAATTAGTTGAATTTCTAATGGAATTTGGAGATATAACACTTGGAAAACAAACAGTTCTTTGTAAAGATACTCCCGCTTTTATTGCTAATAGAATTGGAGTTATGGCTGGTATCAAATTACTTCAATTAACTGATAAATATGATTTTACTATTGAGGAAGCTGATTTAATGACTGGATCTGTTATTGGATATCCAAGCTCAGGTACATTTAGGCTACAAGATCTAGTTGGTCTTGATACAAGTGAGAAGGTTACAAAGTTTTTAGTTGATACTGTAAAAGATGATACATTTTATTCTACTCTAAAAGATCAACCTGAAAACAAAGCTTTTAGATTTTTAATTGACAATAATTTTCTTGGCAATAAGTCAGGAAAAGGTTATTATGAAAAAACAAATAAAAAAGATGAAAACGGAAAAACAATAATTAATTCCTTAGATCTAAAAACTCACAAGTATAGAAAATTAATCAAGCCAGATTTAAAATTAGTTAAAGAAGCAAAGTCGATAGAGCTTTTTCATAGAAGAATTAAATTTTTGATTGAAGGTGATTCAAATGAAAATTTATTTTATAAGGAATACCTAGCATGTCTTTTGTCTTATGCTGCCATGAGTATTCCTGAAATAGCAGATGATTATTACCAAATTGATGATGCTGGCAGAACAGGATACGCATGGACATATGGACCTTTTGAGTTATGGGATAATTTAGGACTTGACAATGGAATTAATCTTTTAGAGTCTTGTGGTGAAAAAATTCCTGATTGGATTCATCAAATGAAAAAAAGTGGAGGTGATGTGTTTTATAAGTTTGAAGATGGTAAACGAAAGTATTTTGATTTAAAATCAAAAAAATATATAACCGTTCCAAGCTCAGAATCATTTATAATTTTAGATGCATTTAGATCAAAAAATATTTTTAAAAATTCAGAATGTACTTTACATGATATAGGAGATGGGGTAATTTGTATTGAATTTCAGAGTAAAGCAGGAGCTATTGGTTCGGGTATAGGAGAAGGAATAAACAAAGCAATTGATATAGCTGAGAGTGATGGTTGGAAGGGAATTGTTATTGGCCATAATAATAAGCAGTTTTCTGTTGGCGCTAACATAATGAATATGGGTATGGCAGCTATGCAGAAACAATATGATGAAGTTGAAAAATTTCTAGTAGGATTTCAAAATATTTTGATGAAAATGAAAACATCTAAAATTCCTATTGTTGCATCAACTCAAGGATTTGTGTTAGGTGGTGGTCTAGAAGTAGTAATTCATTGTGATGCAGGAATATTTGCTTCAGAATCATATATAGGACTCCCAGAAGCAGGAATAGGATTACTACCTGCAGGAGGAGGTACAAAAGAGATGGCGATGAGAGCATCTAATTCATTTAAAACAGGAGATGTAAAAATGCCAACATTAATAGAACATTTCAGGTCTATTGCTACAGCTTCAGTTTCAACATCCGCACATGAAGCATTTGATATCAATTATCTTCAAAAAACAAGAGATACTGTATGCATGAATCAAATGAGAAATATAGCAATGGCTAAAGAAAAAGTATTACAATTATCAGTGGGATATATTCCCCAATCTTTAAATCAACACATTGAAGTTCTTGGTAGAGCAGGTCTTTCAACTCTTTATTCTGCAATTAATGAATTTAAGTTGGGAGGTTATATGTCAGATTATGATGTCGAGGTATCAAGAAAAATAGCTTATGTTATATGTGGTGGAGATTTAACAAGTTCTCAACTTGTAAGTGAAGAATATTTATTTGACCTTGAAAGAGAAAACTTCATGAGTCTTCTTGGTAATCAAAAAACTTTGGATAGAATCCAATACATGTTAATGAATAAAAAACCTTTAAGAAATTAATTATGGAAGCATATATAGTAGCTGGTTATAGATCCGCAATAGGAAAAGCAAAAAAGGGAGGCTTTAAAAATTATAGAACCGATGATTTGGCTGTTGATGTTATAAAACATCTTGCATCGCAAGTTCCAAAACTTGATACAACCAAAGTTGATGATGTAATTGTTGGCTGTGCAAATCCTGAAGGGGAGCAGGGATTACAAGTTGCAAGATTAATTTCTGCAAGAGCGCTTGGAAAAGAGGTTCCAGGTGTTACAATTAATCGATACTGTGCTTCTGGTCTTGAGGCAATATCAATGGCAGTTAGTAAGGTTAGAGCTGGGTTTGGACATATTTTTATTGCGGGTGGAATTGAAAGTATGAGTTTAATCCCAATGACTGGTTATAAATTAGCTCCAAGTTATAAAGCAAACTTAGACAATATGAATTATCATGTTGGAATGGGTCAAACAGCTGAGGCTGTTGCGGAAAAATATAATATATCAAGAGAAGCTTCAGATCAATTTTCATTGGAGTCTCATACAAAAGCTGCTAATGCAATTGATAAGGGACACTTTAAAGATGAGATTGTTCCTGTTACTGTTGAGGAAGTATTTGTAGAAAATGGTAAAAGAGTATCTAAATCTCATGTTGTAGATATGGATGAAGGTGTTAGGAGAGATACTACTCTTGAAGCTTTGTCAAAACTTAGACCTGCATTTAAAATGGGTGGAATTGTTACTGCTGGTAACTCATCTCAGACTTCTGATGGTGCTGCTTTTGTTTTAGTAATGAGTGAAGAAATGGTTAAGCAATTAGGGGTTAGCCCAATTGCTAGAATGGTTACTTGTACATCAGGAGGTGTTGACCCTTTATATATGGGTATTGGACCTGTTGAAGCTATTCCAAAAGCACTAGATCAAGCTGGTTTAAAACTATCTGATATTGAACAAACAGAATTAAATGAGGCTTTCGCTTGTCAAGCTTTAGCTGTTATTCAAGAGGCTGGCTTAGACCCTAGTACGGTTAATCTTAATGGAGGAGCTATAGCATTAGGCCATCCTTTAGGGTGTACTGGAGCTAAATTAACTATTCAACTTCTAAATGAAATGAAAAGAAGGGATCAAAAGTATGGAATGGTTACTGCTTGTGTTGGAGGAGGTCAAGGAATAGCGGGAATTTTTGAAAGACTTTAAGTCTTCTTTATTACATAGGTCACTATTCCCCATACTATAAGCTCATTTTCTTCAGTTATTTTAATTGGATTATATTTTTTATTTTCAGGCACTAGATATATATGATCTTTTTCAATTTTTACTCTTTTAACAGTAAACTCTCCATTTACATAGCATACAGCTATTTTGTTATTTTTTACCTCTTCGCTTCTGTCAATTACTAAAATATCACCATCATTTAATCCAGCATCTTTCATTGATTCACCTGATACTTTTGCATAAAATGTAGCCTCTTTATTTTTTACTATAACTTTTTCAAGACTAATTCTAGATTCTTCAAAATCACTTGCTGGTGATGGAAATCCTGCCGATATACCATCCTTAATAAAAATATTAGTAGAAGATTTTTTATCATTTGGTTTAAATATTTGGATCTTATCTTCCATAATCATGATACTATTAGAACCTCTTCGATATTAGTTGTGTAATTTCTAGATAAATTTTGTCTATTCATTTTCCATATTCTTTTTTGATCTTGACTTGCAAGTCTAATTTTATATAAACCATATTTATTATCTATATTATCTATACTTTCCATTAATTTTTTATGCTTCTTAGTATTTTTTTCAAAAAAACTAACTTGATGAGTAGATTCAGGAGTTACCCCCATAAGAATTATACCTGCTTTTTTATATGATTTGCCTTTATGATAAATCTTCTTTAAAAGTTTTATTGCAAATTTACTGATTTCAATACTTGAGTTTGTAGAAAATGGTAAAGTCCCTGTAAGACTAAAATGATATTTGTCATTATTTTTCTTGAATGGATTACTGCGTATATATACAGAGATCATATTACATTCACTGTTTTGTATTCTCAATTTTTTAGAGGAAACAACAGCAAATGTTGTAATTCTTTCTATTAAGTCATCAAGTGATGAAATTTCAGCTTCAAAACTTCTGGTAGTGGTTATAGATTTCTTATTATTATTTTCTCCCACGATATCTAGAGTTGGGATACCTTCAAGCTCTTTTTTTAATTTTAATCCAATGATGCTCATATTTTTTTTGACCCATTCATCTGGAAGCCTGATAAAATCAAAACCAGATTTTACATCAATTTTTAATAGTTTTTTTTCATTCTGAAATCCAATACCCCAAATGTCTTTAATACTTATATTCTTTAGAGCTTTGATATGTTTGCTATTGTTGTTAATTGAGTAAAAACTATTAGTTTCACTAGAGTACTTTTTTGCAATTCTATTTGCAACTTTTGCTAGTGATTTTGTTTTTGCAAGTCCTATTGATACGGGTATGCCTGTCCATTTCATAACAGTTTCTATTATTTCTCTGCATTTCTGATCAATTACATCTTCTGAGAATCCTTCAAACTTTAAAAAAGCTTCATCAATACTATATATCTCAACATTTGGTACAAATCGAGATATAATAGACATTACTCTATTACTCATATCTCCATACAGTTTAAAATTAGAAGAAAAGACCTCAACCTTATTATCTTCAAATTTTTTTTTGTATTTGAATGCAGGAGCTCCCATTGGAATTCCAAGAGATTTTGCCTCATTACTTCGAGCTATAACACAACCATCATTATTAGATAACACAACAATAGGCTTGTCGATTAAGTTAGGTTGGAATACCCTTTCACAAGAGGCATAAAAATTATTACAGTCAATAAGAGCAAACATTGTACAAAAATCCGAAAAATATTAAAATACATTAAAAACAAGTTGTAATTTTATTAACTAAATAGCTTACTATGGATAAGTTCTCTTTTCTCAATTCAGCTCATACGAGTCATTTTGCAGAAATGTATGATCAATATTTGCAATCTCCAGATAGTTTAGAGCCAAGTTGGAAAGCTTTTTTTCAAGGGTTTGATTTTGGAATGGAGACTTCAAGTGTCACGTTTGAAGAAAAGAAGTTTCAAGTTCCCGAGAACATAAAAAAGGAGTTTCAAGTTGTTAATTTAATTGATGCATATAGAAAAAGAGGTCATCTATTTACAATCACAAATCCAGTTAGAGAAAGAAGAAAATATTCTCCAACTCTTGATATAAAAAATTTTGGTCTTGAGGAAACTGACTTGGAATTAGTTTTTAGCGCAGGAGAAATTGTAGGTCTAGGACCAGATAAGTTAAAAAATATAATTAAACACCTAAATGATATTTATTGTTCATCAATAGGTGTGGAATATATGTATATAAGGGATCCGAATAGAGTTAAATGGATACAAAACAGGCTAAATATTAATGCAAATCATCCAAATTTTTCAAAGACAGAGAAACTAAGTATCCTTAATAAACTGAATCAAGCATACGTGTTTGAGAATTTTCTACAGAAGAAATATGTTGGACAAAAAAGATTTTCTTTAGAGGGGGGGGAATCATTGATTCCTGCAATTGATTTTTTAATCCAATTGGCAGCTGATAAAGGAGTAACAGAAGTTGTTATGGGTATGTCACATAGAGGGAGACTTAATACATTAGCTAACATTTTCGAAAAATCAACAAACCAAATCTTTGCAGAATTTGAGGGGAAAGACTATGAGGAAGATATCTTTGATGGAGATGTAAAATACCACTTAGGTTGGACCTCTAAAAGAACTAGTGATAAAGGGAATGTGATAAATTTAAATCTAGCTCCAAACCCCTCACATTTAGAATCAGTATTTCCTATTGTTCAAGGAATTTCAAGAGCTAAAATTGAAAATGATCTTGATAATGATTCAAATAGTTTACTTCCTATAATTGTTCATGGTGATGCAGCTATAGCTGCTCAAGGGGTAGTTTATGAGGTAGTACAAATGTCTAAACTTAAAGGCTACTCTACTGGAGGTACAATTCACATTATAGTAAACAATCAGATTGGATTTACTACTAATTATCTTGATGCAAGGTCTAGCACATACTGTTCAGATGTTGGTAAAGTTACTTTATCTCCTGTGCTTCATGTTAATTCTGATGATGTTGAAGCAGTTGTTCATGCAATCTCATTCGCACTTGATTATAGAATGGAATATGGGATGGATATATTCATTGATCTATTAGGCTATAGAAAATATGGCCATAATGAAGGGGACGAACCTAGATTTACCCAACCTAAGTTATATAAACTTATTTCCTCTCATCCAAACCCAAGAGCTATTTACTCAAATGAATTAATTAGTCAAGGAATAATTACTAAAGAATATACAGATGGAATTGAAAAAGAATATTTAGAATCTCTAGAGAGTGAACTAATTGAAACAAAGAAGAAAAGTAAAACTAAAATTACTCCATTTATGGAAGAGGTTTGGAAAGATTTTAAAAGAGTTGATGAAAAAACTATGAGTATGGATTTTAAGACTAATTATTCCAAGAAGAAACTTCTTGAAGTTGCAAAATCTGTGACGGAACTTCCCGAAAATTCAGGCTTCTTAAAAAAAATATATAAGCTTTTTGAAAACAGGAAAAAAATCCTTTTTAATGAGAATAAAGTTGATTGGGCACTTTCAGAACTCTTAGCATATGCTACGATTCTCGCGGATGGGTTTGATGTTAGAATTTCTGGTCAAGATGTAGAACGAGGTACATTCTCCCATAGACATGCAGTTTTAAAATCAGAAGATTTTGAAGAGGAATATTTTCCTTTAAATTCTATTAATATTAATAATAAAGGTGAGTTTAAAATATATAATTCGCTTTTATCAGAGTATGGTGTTCTGGGGTTTGATTATGGTTATGCTCTTGCTAGTCCTAAATCATTAACAATATGGGAAGCACAATTTGGAGATTTTTCAAATGGAGCTCAAATAATTATTGATCAATATATTTCATCTGCAGAGGATAAATGGAAACTTCAAAATGGGATAGTATTATATCTACCACATGGATATGAAGGCCAAGGAGCAGAGCATTCATCTGCAAGAATTGAAAGGTTTCTTCAGTTGTGTGCTAAGGATAATATGTATGCGGCTAACTGTACAACACCCTCAAATTTATTTCACATTTTAAGAAGACAAATGGTTACTAGTTTTAGAAAACCACTTATACTATTTACTCCAAAAAGTTTACTGAGGCACCCTGAAGTTGTTTCTAATATAGATGATTTAATTACAGGGAAATTTGAACCAGTTATATCAGATAATGGTGTTAATCCAAAAGATATTTCTTCTATAGTATTTTGCTCAGGAAAATTCTATTTTGATTTGTTAAAATTTAGAAGAGAGAAAAATATTAAAAATGTTGCCCTTATTCGATTAGAACAACTTTTTCCTTTACCAATCCAACAAATCGATCTAGAATTAAAAAAGTTTTCAAAAGCAACTGATTTTGTATGGGCTCAAGAAGAACCTAGAAATATGGGAGGGTGGAGCCATTTTGTAACGCATTATCCTAATGCTAATAAATTTAGACCTGCTACTCGTAGACCTTATGGTTCAACTGCAGCAGGAAGCCATACTAGATTTGAAAGAAGGCATATTCAGGTTATTGAATATGTTTTTAATAAAGAAAAAGACAACTTCAGAAAATAATCTTTTAAATTGATTAATTTTGGTAACAACCTTTAAAGTAGAAAAATAAATTATGGTCCATGAAATGAAAATCCCATCTCCTGGAGAATCTATAACAGAAGTCGAGATTTCCCAATGGTTGGTTTCTGATGGAGATATTGTTTCTAAAGATCAAACAATTGCTGAACTTGATTCAGATAAAGCTACTTTAGACTTACCTGCTGAAACTGCTGGCAAGATTTCTTTGAAAGCTGAAGAAGGTGATACTATATCTGTAGGTGAGGTTGTTTGTGTCATTGATACTTCTTTTGCCACAGAGGAAAATTTAGATAAAACAAGTAAAAAAGAAGAAACATCTAGTATTGTAAAGGAAGAAAAATTAAAATCAAATTCTGAAGAAGTTACAGCTACACCTTTGGCAAAAAATATTGCTAAAGAAGCAGGTGTTAATTTAAATCAAATAAGTGTAAAGGGAGAGAAGATTACCAAGGAAGATGTATTAAAAGCTGTTCCAGCAATGGGGTCAGTAAATGATGATAACAGAGCTGAAACTAGAGAAAAGTTATCTGTATTAAGAAGAAAAGTGTCAGAAAGATTAGTCTCTGTTAAGAATGAAACCGCAATGCTAACAACATTTAATGAAGCTGATTTGTCTCAGATTTTTGATCTAAGAAAAAAATATAAAGATATTTTTTCTACTAAACATGGAGTAAGTCTTGGCTTTATGAGCTTTTTTACAAAAGCAGTTACAAGGGCGCTTCAGATGTACCCTGATGTAAATTCTATGATTGATGGAGACCATAAAGTTTCATATAATTATTCAGATATAAGTATTGCCGTTTCAGGACCAAAGGGTTTAATGACTCCTGTTCTTCGAAATGCTCAGAATCTGTCTTTTGCATCTATCGAGCAAGAAATAAAAAGGCTTGCAGATTTAGTTAGGGAAAAATCAATTACAGTTGATGATTTAACAGGAGGTACATTTACAATTTCAAATGGAGGAGTCTTCGGATCAATGTTATCTACTCCAATTATTAATCCTCCGCAATCTGGAATTCTAGGAATGCACAATATAATTAAAAGACCTATTGCTATTGGTGAAAAAGTCGAAATAAGACCAATGATGTATCTAGCCTTATCATATGATCACAGGATAATTGATGGAAATCAGTCAGTGGGATTCTTAATTGCTGTTAAAGAAGGTGTAGAAGATCCAATAAATGTTCTTATGGATGGTAACATTGAAAAATCTTTAGCAATCTAAAAAATTGATTGATACTCATACACATTTATATTTAAAACAATTCAATGAAGACATTGATGAGGTTGTATCAAGGGCTTTAGCTGTTGGTGTTAATAGATTCTATATGCCTTCGCTAAATTCATCTTATAATAAAGGTATGCTTCAGTTAATGTCCAGATATCCAAAAAATATTTTTTGTATGATTGGTCTTCATCCTTGTTATGTAGATGAAGGTTACAAAAATGAGCTTGATTTTGTTAGAGATGAAATCCAAAGGAATAAATACTATGCAATTGGAGAAATAGGAATTGATCTTTATCATGAAAAAAAGTTTTTAAAACAACAGATAAAATCTTTTGAAGAACAAATTAACTTGGCAATAACTTATGATTTGCCAATTGTGATTCATTGTAGGGAATCGTTTAATGAAATTTATGATGTTTTAAAGAATTTTAAATCTACAAATTTAAAAGGGATTTTCCATTGCTTTTCCGGCACTATTGAGCAAGCAAATAAAATAATAGATCTAAACTTTAGTCTTGGAATAGGAGGTGTTGTGACTTTTAAAAATGGTAAGATATCAGAGTTTTTAAATCAAATCCCTATTGAGAAAATTGTGTTAGAAACAGATTCACCATATCTTGCTCCTGTTCCTTATAGGGGTAAACGAAATGAAAGCTCTTATATTGAATTCGTTGCTAAGAAAATCTCTGAAATATATGATGTTAACTTAGATTATGTTAGTAAGGTTACAGATAAGAATGCACTAGATATTTTTGGGAGTTAATTTTAATTATCAAGAGAGGTGGCCGAGCGGTTTAAGGCGCGCGCTTGGAAAGCGTGTATTCTGAGAAATTGGAATCGAGGGTTCGAATCCCTTCCTCTCTGCTAAGTTGTTTTTTAATTTGGAGAGGATGAGATATTTTTTTCATTCTTATTATCTTTAGTATTTAAAAAGGCAAATAAGTAACAAACTAAAAATTACAAAATGAAAGCCAGTAAATCTATTCTTTATGCTACACTCACCTTGTGTGTAATATCCATCATTGTTTTAAGTTGTAATCCATCTAAAGAATCTAATAGCCTCGATTTATGGTCCACTTTAGAGCCTTTACCATTAGACCCTACTATTGAAGCTCAAATTGATGAGATGCTTCCTAAACTTACTTTAGAACAAAAGGTAGGGCAAGTAATTCAGGCAGATAGTGGGTCTGTAACTCCTGAAGAAGTACAAGAATACCGATTGGGTTCTGTGTTAAGTGGAGGAAATTCCGCTCCAGGTCCATTGCCATATGCCGACTCAAAAACATGGCTTGAAATGGCAGACAAATACTACAATGCTTCTATTGATAATGAGGGTGTTGAAATAGCTATCCCAATTATTTGGGGGATTGATGCTGTCCATGGACATGCAAATTTAAAAGGTGCAATTATTTTTCCTCATAATATTGGCTTAGGCGCTATGAATAATCCTGATTTAATTCAAAAAATTGCACGTGTTACTGCACATGAATTAACCGTATCTGGTCATGATTGGACTTTTGCTCCTACTCTTGCAGTGCCTCAAGATTTGAGATGGGGAAGAAGTTATGAAGGATTCTCAGAAAACCCTGATATTGTGAATTCTTATGGTGACCGAATTGTAATTGGTTTACAAGGACAATTTGGTGCAGAAGATTTTATGGGCAATGGAAAAGTAATTTCCAGTGCTAAGCATTTCTTAGCTGATGGTGCTACTCAAAATGGAGTAGATCAAGGTGATGCATTGATTAGTCAAGAAGAATTAAGTAAAGTTCATGCTGCAGGATATTACAGTGCTATTCCAGCTGGTGTACAAACAGTGATGGCTTCATTTTCTAGCTGGCAAGGAAGAAAACTACACGGCGATAAAGAATTGCTTACAGATGTATTAAAAGGAAAAATGGGTTTTAATGGATTTGTAGTTGGTGACTGGAATGGTCATGGTCAGGTACCAGGATGCACAAACACAGATTGTCCACAATCTTTAAATGCAGGACTTGATATGTATATGGCACCTGATAGCTGGAAAGGATTGTATGAAAGTACTTTAAAACATGTAAAAGATGGAATCATTTCTATGGAACGTTTAGACGATGCTGTTCGTCGTATTCTTAGGGTAAAAATCACATCAGGTATTTTTCAAAAAGGTGCTCCAAGTTCACGTGCCAATTCAGGTAACGAAAGTTTCCTTGGTATTCCGGAACACAAGGCAATTGCAAGACAGGCAGTAAGAGAATCTATGGTGCTCCTTAAAAATAACAACCAACTATTACCGATTGATGCTTCTAAAACAATATTGGTTGTAGGAGATGGTGCTGCTAGTATTTCTAAAGCCAGTGGTGGATGGACACTCTCTTGGCAAGGAACTGACCATACCAATGATGAATTTCCGAATGGACAATCTATCTTACAAGGTATTGAAGAAGTTGTTAATGAGTCTGGTGGAAAAGTAATTTTCTCTCCATTTGGAGATATTTCTATAAAAGCTGATGTAGTGATTGCGGTATATGGAGAAGATCCTTATGCAGAATTTCAAGGAGATCGCGAGAACTTAGATTTTGTTTCTAATGGATTTGACACTAACAAATTAGCTGCTTTTAAAGACAAAGGAATCCCTGTAGTATCTGTATTCTTATCTGGACGTCCAATGTGGATGAATCCAGAGATTAATAACTCTGATGCATTTGTTGCTGCATGGTTACCTGGAAGTGAAGGTGGTGGTATTTCTGATTTATTATTCCAGAGAGATCCATCATACGATTTTATGGGTCGATTATCTTTTACATGGCCAGCCAGTGCAGTAGTTTCAGAAAATAATGAAGCTTTATTTAAACTTGGGTATGGACTTACCTATGCTAGTTTAGACAATATGGAAATATTAACAGAAAAATCTGGATTAGAAAATAGTAACTTAGCCTCAACGGGTGAATTCTTCATGAAAGGATCAGTAGTTGCTCCTTGGGGTTTATGGCTAAGCTCTGGAGATTTGGAAAAGCAAATCGCTAGCTTCCCAACATCTGTTGGAGGATTGATTATAAGTAAAACAGATTATATGACTCAGGAAGATGCATTAAGAATTAACTGGACAAAGTCTGATGGAGATTATTTGCGAATTTCTTCAACTAAGTCAAATGATATGGCTCGTCAGTCAAATGGTGCTATGGAATTAACTTTTGATGCAAAATCATTTATAGGCTCTGATGCTGTTGTACAAATTGGCCAATGTGATGACAGTGCTACCTGCGATAACACATTAGATATTACCATAAGTGGAGACTGGAAAGAGTATAGAATTAGTTTAAGCTGTTTTGAAAAATTAGGAGTCGATATGACTAATATTACTTCTGCATTAGTAATCAAAGCACAATCGGGTATTGATATTGGATTGGCCAATGTGCGTTTGGAATCAGATCTAGATGCTAAACCTGGTTGTGATGGGAACTAATATTTTTTTAATTATCATTTAAATGACTTAAGTTTTTTGCTAAAAAAACTAAGTAAAATTCCATAAGTAGGAAGGAAAAAAATAAGTCCAATTATAATTTTTAATATTGTTTGAGTTCCAGCTATTTCAAGCCAGTTTTGAGACATATATGAGTCATCTGAGTTATAAAAAGCAGTAAAAAAGAAAGTATACGAGTCAATAATATTAGATACTATAGTTGATAATGAAGGAGCTATCCACCATGATGAATATTTTTTTCTTATAAATTGAAAAGCGTTTATATCAATTAAAACTCCAATAGCATATGCAAGTCCACTTGCAATCCCAATCCTTAAGGATACAGAAACTGGATTATTTTCTAGATAAAGAATAAGAACTGATGAAATAATTGCAAAAGGAAATGAAAAAGTTATAGTTTTTTGAGCCATTGACTTTCCTATTAGTCTAATTGTCAGGTCTGTAGCAACAACGACCAAAGGGAAGCTAAATGCAGCCCATGTAATTTTAAAACCATAAAGTTCAATTGGAATTGAAACTAATACATTAGATAGTGTAATAATGCTTATGTGAAGTATTACAAGTAATGGTAATAAATTAATTTTTTGTTTTGACATTTACTAAAAGTTTACCACCAATTTTCCCATGGAAAAACATACCAAACTGGATTATTCGATTTATCAATTAATTGGCCATGATAATCAATTTTAGTTTTACTTGTAACATTATTTATTAATGCTGCAAAACGTATCTCACAATCTGGATCCTTGAATATTTTTTTTACATAATTAAAAGTTTTACCAGTATCATTAATATCATCAATTATGAGTATCAGTTTGTTCTTTTTTAAAAAGGAAATTTCATTTTCTGAATCACCTTTTAAGGATTTAATATCAATCATTTTATGTGGTTTATTTAATAAATGTGAAAGGTAAACTCCAGGTACACATCCACCTCTATTTATGCTTATTATAACTTCTGGATTAAACTCAGAAATATTTATCTGTTCAACTATTTGTCTAATTGCATTTTGCATTTCATTAATAGAGTATGTGATTTTTTTCATATAAAAAAATAATGTGAATTTAAATAAATATAAAAAAACACTATTATTTTTTAGTCCTAAAATTTAATTAGCATTAATTTTTGTAAATTGTGTTATTCATCATATCCATTTAATCTGAATGATAAACCTTAAGAAAAAATTAATTTTTTAAAAATGTTGTGTTTATGATAAATAAGTTTCAATTTTTAATCATTGTTTTTACATTCTTCATTTTTAAATTAGGTTTCTCGCAACCTGAGGTGCCAGTTGAGAAATGGAAAAATAAAACTATTCTTCTTGTAGGGGCCCATCCAGATGACGATTGGTTATCTCATGGAACATTAGCCCTTTTAAACAAAAATTCAAATAAAATCTTTATTCTCACCTTAACAACAGGAAATGTAGGAACTAAGGATCTCACCATAAATAAGAATGATCTGTCTATTATAAGAAGAAAAGAACAGCTTGAAGCAATGAAGGTAATAGGCTTAACAGAAAAACAATATATTAACTTAGGATATGATGATGGGAGGCTTGAATTTGCAAATAGAGAGGAAATTATTGGAAAAATTGTTTATTATATAAGGAAAATAAAACCAGATGTTTTAATGTCTTTTGATCCAGGATTCAATTACCAGGTCTGGCATAAAAGTGATCATAGAGCTTCAGCATATTTAACTGCTGATGCAGTAAGAGCTGCAGAATGGCATTTAATGTATGAAGGACAAATTATTCACCAAAATTTAAAATCTTATGCTGTTCCTGAATTTTTATTTTACGGGGGTAATGTTGGTGATAGAAATACCAATGTTGATATTTCAGGATTTTCTGAATTAAAAATACTGTCTGGGTCGAAATACATTAGCCAATGGTCAAGTGGATGGAATAAATATCTTGGTTCTGATTTGGACAAGTACCCAGATGGAGAAAAAGAAAAAGTATTCAATAGATTAAAAAACAGAATAAAGTATTTTAACGATAAACCAATTGAACAATTCAGGTATTATAAAGGTATGCCGGATGGAATGGGAAGAGAAAAAAGAGACTAATGATTTCTAGTTTTTACTGATGTTGAAAGTGTTAAAAAAATATATATACAAGCTTCATTTTATTTTATTAATCTTTAGTTCATGTAACAATGAAATAGAGAATCCACTTAAAGATTATGTATATGAAACTCAAGACGAATATAGTTATAAGGTAGTTGATTCAATAATTGAAGATAATTGGACAGGTTACCATGTAAGAATGGTTTCAGGTAAATGGCTTAATGAAAAGTTGGTAGATGAAGTTGAATGGTGGCATTATGTTGATATTATAATTCCTAAGGAGGTAGAATTTGATAAATCTTTAATGTTTATTGATGGTGGTACTAAAGATGAAGAATTCTTTAGATTAGATAGTACAAGTATTTCATATGCAATAGAAAGTAAGTCAGTTATTGCAAATATTAGTAACATTCCTTTTCAACCAATAAATTTTTTAGATTCTGATCAAAAGGATTTTTATGAAGATGACCTAATAGCATTCTCTTGGAATAGGTTTTTGAAATCTGGAGCTAAAAGTAGTGATATTGAGTGGCTGCCTAGGTTACCAATGACTAGAGCTGTTGTTAGAGCAATGGATCTTGTTCAAGAAATTGCTAAAAAGAATAAGATAAATGTAAAAGAATTTGTTGTCTCAGGAGCATCTAAAAGAGGTTGGACTACATGGACAACTGCTGCAATAGATAAAAGAGTTATAGCAATTGCTCCTATGGTTATAGATATGCTAAACTTAAACGAATCTTTTGAGAATCATTATAGAAGTTATGGGGAGTATTCTCTTGCTATTCAAGATTATGTTAACTATAGTATTCCTGATTGGATGAGTACAAAAGAATTTGAAATATTAATGAAATATGTTGAGCCTTATTATTTCAAAGAAAAGTTTACAATGCCTAAACTCTTAATTAACGCTGGGTCAGATGAATTTTTCTCAACTGATTCTTGGAGGTTTTATTTTAATGAACTACCAGGAGATAAATATCTTCAATATGTCCCAAATGTTAACCATTCTTTAAATGGAAGATACTTAAATGAAAATTTATTTTCTTTCTACACAAGGATTATAAATGATCATAATTTTCCAAATATAGTTTGGGAAATAAAAAATGATACCCTTATTAGTAAGGTGAATTCAGAACAAGAGTATAAGGTTTCAATTTGGGAAGCAAATAATAAAGAAACAAGAGACTTTAGGTTATGGGAAGAAGGAAAACTATGGAATCAAACACCACTTAAGATAAATAGTCAAGATGAGTATAAGATTAATTTAATCAGTGATAAAAATGGTTATACAGCTACTATGCTAGAGTTTATATTTAACCCAGACTCAGATTTCCCTCTAATATTAACTACAGGCCCATATGTAATGCCTAATGAATATCCATATCAGAGCTATATCCCAAAGCAGATAGATTTAAAAAAAAATGATTAAAAAATCCTGATGGAAAAAAATTTGAATCGTATATATTTTTTTTTATCTTTCCAATCTCAATTATCGAAAATATTATAAAAATGAAAAAAATATTAATTTCTTTCTTCTTGTCTGCTTTTGTAAGTATTGCATTTACATCAAGCACTTATGCTTTTACAAATGTTAATCTAACCACTCAAGAAGATTCAGAAACCGTTCAAGATGAGTCGGCATCTGAAGAAATGATGGAATCCCCATCAGAAGACACTTCAGCTAATTTCACTCAAGAGTTAAAGACTCGTTTTATTGAAGGTGGGCCTAGCTTTATGGGAATAGTTTTAATCTGTTTAATTTTAGGTTTAGCTATTTCAATTGAAAGAATAATCTATCTTAACCTTTCTGCTACTGACACGAACAAGTTAACATCAGAAGTTGAAGCTGCTCTTAAATCAGGAGGTATTGAAGCTGCAAAAGAAGTTTGTAGAAATACTAAAGGTCCTGTTGCTTCAATTTTCTATCAAGGACTTGATAGAGCTAAAGATGGTGTTGATAGTGCAGAAAAAGCTGTTATAGCATATGGTGGTGTCCAAATGGGACAGTTAGAAAAAAATGTTTCATGGATTTCTCTTTTTATAGCTCTAGCTCCAATGCTTGGTTTCATGGGAACTGTAATAGGGATGATTACTGCATTTGATAGAATTGAAGCTGCTGGAGATATGCAACCATCTTTAGTTGCAGGAGGAATTAAAGTGGCTCTTTTAACAACAGTATTTGGTTTAATTGTTGCTATTATCCTTCAGGTATTTTATAACTATATAGTTGCTAAAATTGATTCTATTGTTAATGATATGGAAGATGCTTCAATTACATTAATTGATATTCTTTCTGCAAAAAAAAAATAATTTGACATGAATAAAATTGCTAGAATAGGTTGTATAGCCCTTGGAGTTTTAGGAGTAATATTTCTTTTCTTAGTCTTTATGACAGGCGATGAAGAGATTAAAATGGCTGCATCTGTAGGAGAGTATGGAGTAATAACTCCTATAATATTATTAAGTCAGCTAACTTTATTAATAGCTATAGTAGTAACATTAACTTTTTCTTTTAAAGGTCTTATGGCTGATAAAGCAAAATTAAAAAGCTCTATGATGTCTTTTTTATTGTTTTTAGGAGTATTCATAATTGCTTTTCTCTTATCTAATGGAGTTGAAACACCAATGAGAGATGGTAAAGTTCTATCTGCTACAGGTTCAAAACTAGTTGGAACTGGAATTAGAGTCTTTTATATTTTATCAATTGTTGCTGTGGGACTTATGGTTTTATCAGGAAGAATAAGATCTTTAAAAAAATAAGCTATGCCTAGAAAATCTCCAGAAGTAAATGCCGGATCAATGGCGGATATCGCCTTTTTGTTACTTATATTCTTTTTAGTAACAACAACTATTGAGACAGATAGTGGAATTAATAGAAAGCTTCCGCCAATGGAAGATCAAATTGATCCCCCTATTATTAAAGAAAAAAATATTTTCACTGTTGTTGTTAATAAATACAGTCAAATTCTAGTTGAAGAGGATTTAACTGATATTAAAGATTTAAGAGGCTTAGCAATGGATTTTCTAGACAATGGAGGAGGAAAAGGGGAAGAAGCTTGTGATTACTGTCAGGGTGCAAGAAGCCCTAGATCTTCAGATAATCCAGAAAAAGCCATCATATCATTAAAGAATGATAGAGAAACACCATATAAGTCATATATTGCTGTGCAGAATGAACTAGTAGCTGCATATAACGAACTTAGAAATCGTGAATTTATGAAGTTATATCCTTCTGTAGGCTTAACCTATGTTCAAGCTGATTTTATTTATAATGATCCAAGGACAACATCAGGTGAAAGGGAGAATTTAAAAGAAAAATTGAACGTAGTCAAAAATCTATATCCTCAAAAATTATCAGAGGCAGAACCGAGTAAAGTAAATTAAGATGGCGAAATTTAATAAAAAGAAAAGTGGAGAACTACCAGCTATATCAACAGCCTCACTTCCTGATATAGTATTTATGCTATTATTCTTTTTCATGGTAGCAACTGTGATGAGAGATAATACATTAATGGTTCAAAATACTTTACCAGCTGCTGATCAAATTCAAAAACTTGATAAAAAAGATAGGGTTATATATATCTATGCAGGCAAACCCTCTAGTAGATATATTGATACTTATGGTTCAGAAGCTAGAATTCAATTAAATGATAAATTTGGAACTATTGATGAAGTTGGGGCATTTGTCTTAGCTGAAAGAGCAGCTAAGAGAGAAGAACTTCAAAATGTTTTAACAACAGCTCTTAAAGTAGATAGTGATACTAAAATGGGTATAATTAGTGATATAAAACAAGAACTAAGAAAAGTTAATGCTCTTAAGATAAACTATACAACTAGAGTTGGTGATTATACTCAAAACTTTAATTAATATAAGGTTAAAATATCTTCTTAATCTTTTTATCTGTCTTTTTTCAGTTCAACATATTTATTGTCAAAAAAATAATGTAGACTATAAGGAAGATCAATTTTATATAGGTGTTAGCTATTTTATGCAAGTTAAAGATATAGATAACTTTAAACAGAATGGGTTTTCAGGAAATTTTCAAATTGGTTTTATTAAAGATATTTCTATTGATAAAAAGAATCAGACAGCACTTGGTTTAGGAGTTGGTTTTGAGGGAAATAAATTCACCTCTAATATTCAGCCATTGTTAAACTCAGATAATCAAGTTGACTATAGACTTATTGTTAGTCGATTTCTTGAATCAAAGAATGAGTTAAACTATTCCTCAATTGTATTTCCAATTGAATTAAGATTTAGAAATTCTACTCCTGATAGATATGATTTTTGGAGAGTTTATACAGGTTTTAAGGTTAAAAGAAATTATTATATAAACTCAAACCCTTCATACGGAAGATCCTTGAAAATTAAAAATAGAAGGGAGTGGACGCATTCAATTTATTTAAATTCTGGATTTAATACTTGGAATATTTCTTTGGAATATGACCTAAATTCATTGCTTGAAGGTAAAAAAACAGATATAGGAGATGAAATTGATATTAAATTTTTTAAAATAGGCTTAGTTTTTTATATACTATAGTTCTTTTCTTAACCTTGCAACTGGAATATCCATTTGTTCTCTATATTTTGCAATAGTTCTTCTAGCAACTTTATAACCTTCCTCTACAAGTCTTTTTGATAGTTCAAGATCGGCAAGAGGTTTATTTTTGTCTTCATTACTAATTATTTCTTTTAATATTTTTTTAATCTCAATTGTTGAAATATCTTCACCTTCAATATTTTTCATACCCTCTGAAAAGTAACTTTTTAATAGTTTTATACCATAAGGAGTGTCAATATATTTACTATTAGCAACCCTTGAAATAGTAGATATATCCATATCTATTTTTTCAGCTATATCCTTAAGAATCATTGGTTTTATTAGCTTCTCTTCACCTGTTAAAAAATAATCTTTCTGAAAATCAATTATAGCATTTATTGTTAAAAGAAGAGTCTGTTCTCTTTGAGCAATAGCATCAATAAACCATTTAGCTGAATCTAATTTTTGTTTGATGAATTGAATTGCATCGTTTTGACTTTTCTTTTTATTTGGGTCGTTTTTATAACCTGCAAGCATTTCTTTATAAGAATTTGATAGTTTTAATTCAGGTGCATTCCTTTTATTTATCTCAACTATAAGGTTACCATCATCAATAGTTAAAATAAAATCTGGAGTTATAGTATTATTTTGAATTTCAGAAGAAATTGATCCTCCAGGTTTAGGATTCAATTTTGAAATTTCACCTATAGCTTCCTTTAATTGAAAATCTGAAATATTCAATTTCTCAACAAGTTTCTTATATTTTTTGCTTGAAAATAATTCAAATTCGTTTTCAATAATCTTGGATGCATTAAATATTGATTCTCTTCCCTTATCCTTTCTATTTAGCTGAAGCATTAAACATTCTTGAAGTGACCTAGCAGCAACTCCTGGCGGGTCAAGACCTTGAATTTTTTTTAATATTAACTCTATTTTATCTTTCTCTACTATTAAATTTTGTGAAAAGGCTAGGTCATCAATTAGATCGTCAATATTTCTTCTTACATATCCACTTTCGTCAATACTTCCAATTATAAAATCAGCAATTGGTTTATCAGATTCTTTAATTATTAGATTTTTTACTTGATTGTCAAGAAATTGATGGAAACTTATTCCGCCAGATGTCGGTATTTCTTTATTTGTTGAGTCACTAGAGTTATAATAGCCCAATTCATATGAAGGAAAATCATCCTCAGATAAATATGAATCAATATCTATTTCATTTTCTTCAAATTTATCTTCTATATTATCTGCTTCATTACTTGTTCCCAAATCTTCTGTATCCTCGACTCCTCTTTCTAATGCAGGATTTTCTTCAATTTCATTCTTTATTTTTTCTTCAAACTCTAATGTAGAGAGTTGAATTAATTTCATAAGTTGAATCTGCTGAGGAGACAACTTTTGAGAAAGTTTTAATTTAAGCTTTTGATTAAGCATTAATAGTTAATTATTTATAACAAAATTAAAAAAAGAAATTTTATCAATTTTGAAACTAAAAAGAAGCGTTTTTTGGTGACCTTGGATATGGTATAACATCCCTTATATTTGACATTCCTGTACAAAATTGAACAATTCTTTCAAATCCAAGTCCAAAACCACTATGTGGGACTGTGCCATATTTTCTCAGATCTAAATACCACCATATCTCATCTTCATCTATTCCACTCTCTTTAATCCTATTTTTAAGGACTTCAAGTCTTTCTTCTCTTTGAGACCCACCAATTATTTCTCCAATTCCAGGGAATAAAACGTCCATTGCTCTAACTGTTTTTTTGTCATCATTTAATCTCATATAAAATGCTTTTATTTTTGATGGATAGTCATATATAATTACTGGAGATTGAAAGTGTTTTTCAACAAGATATCTTTCATGTTCACTTTGAAAGTCAACACCCCACTCTTGTATTATAAATTCAAATTTCTTTTTCTTGTTCTTGTTAGAATTCTTTAGAATATCAAAAGCCTCTGAGTATGATATTCTTACAAAATCATTTTCAATTACAAACTGAATTCTTTCAATTAAATTTAATTCACTTCTTTGATCTTGAGGTTTTGTTTTTTCTTCATTTAATAGTCTTTCAGATAGAAAATTAAGATCATCTTTACAGTTTTTTAGAATAAAATTTAATATTGATTTGACAAATGACTCGGCTAGATCCATATTATCATTTAAATCATAAAAAGCCATTTCAGGCTCTATCATCCAAAATTCTGATAAATGTCTTGAGGTATTTGAGTTTTCAGCTCTAAATGTAGGGCCAAAGGTATAGACATTGCCTAATCCTAGAGCATATGTTTCAGCCTCAAGTTGACCAGATACAGTTAAACTAGTTTTTTTTCCAAAAAAATCTTTTGAATAATCTACTTCTTTTTTCTTATTTTTTTCAATATTCTCAAAATCTAATGTAGAGACTTTAAACATTTCTCCTGCCCCCTCAGCATCACTAGAGGTAATTATAGGTGTATTGACATAATAAAACCCTTGTTCATTAAAAAAATTATGTATTGCATAAGCTAAACTAGACCTAACCCTCATTACAGAACTGAATGTCGCAGTTCTAATTCGAAGGTGGGCTTGTTCCCTTAAGAATTCAAAACTATGTTTTTTTGGTTGAATAGGATATTTTTCAGGGTCTGATTTTCCAATAATAGATATTTCATTAACAGCAATTTCAATTTTTTGACCTGAACCAATACTCTTGACTACATTTCCAGTAATTATTAATGATGATCCAACACTTATATTTTTTAATATTTCAGCTTCTGTAGTTTCAGCATTTACTACACATTGAATATTCTTTTGTGAGGATCCATCGTTTAACTCAATAAATCTATTACCTCTAAATGCCCTTACCCAACCGCCTATTCTAATATTTGATTTTTTTGATTTTTCAGAAAATATTTCTTTAATTTTTGTAAGATCCATTGATTTGTTATACAGTTAATATATCTTTTTCTTTAGATGAGAACATATCATCAATAATCTTAGTGTATTTATCTGTAAGCTCTTGAATATCTATTTCATTGTTTGATTTTAAATCCTCCGATATATCTAAGGCTTTAATTTTTTGATTAGAGTCTTGCCTAATGTTTCTTATTGTGACTTTAGCAGAATCTGATTCAGTTTTTGCAACTTTAGTTAATTCAACTCTTCTTTCTTCTGTTAATGGAGGTATGTTAATTATTATTGATTCCCCATTGTTAACAGGATTAAAACCTAGATTAGAGCTAATAATACTTTTTTCTATTTCATCTAGTAATGATTTTTCCCAAGGTTGAATAGAAATTGTCTGGTTATTTGGGGTATTTACATTTGCAACCTGGTTAAGAGGGGTTTGATTTCCATAATAGTCTACTAAAATATTTTTTAGCATAATAGGATTTGCTTTTCCAGCTCTTATTTTAGCAAGTTCCCCCTCCAGATGATTAACTGCAGAAGTCATATTTTCTTCTGCTTTCTTTATTATATTTAAATTGTCTTCCATTGTATTGAAATTATTAGAATACCCTAGTCCCTATTTTTTTACCTGAAACAACATTCGTTAGGTTTCCTTTAATATTTATATCAAAAACAATAATAGGTAATTTATTTTCCTTACTTAATGTAAAAGCTGTTGTGTCCATTATTTTGAGCCCCTTTTTTATAGTCTCTTCAAATGAAATATCGTCAAATTTTATAGCCTCTTCATTCTTTTCAGGATCTACATTATATATCCCATCAACTCTTGTGCCTTTTAGGATAACATCTGCATTAATTTCAATAGCTCTTAAAACAGCAGCTGAATCAGTTGTAAAGTATGGGTTTCCAGTACCAGATCCAAAAATTACAACTCTACCTTTCTCAAGGTGTCTTGTTGCCTTCCTCTTAATAAAAGGTTCTGCTATAGATTCCATTTTTATTGCCGTTTGAAGTCTTGTAGGAATATCAATGCTTTCGAGGGCATTCTGAAGAGCTAATCCATTTATAACGGTAGCCAACATCCCCATATAATCTGCCTGGACTCTATCAATCCCACTCTGAGCACCTGACAAACCTCTATATATATTTCCACCTCCTATTACAATGGCAATCTCTATTCCAAGGGAATGTAATTCTTTTATTTCTTTTGCATAATCCAAAAGTCTTTCATTATCAATTCCATAAGAATTCTTTCCGAGTAATGCTTCTCCACTTAATTTTAATAAAATCCTTTTGTATTTCATCTATAGAAGATAACTATTACAAATATAGAAATAATGTTTTGAAAGTTTTAAGATATCTCTAATGCATTTTTTAATGAATATGATCCAATTTTGGTTCTTTTTAAAGAATATAAAAAAGCTCCAGATTTTAATGATTTTCCATAATCATTTGCAATTGATCGAATATATGTCCCCTTAGAACATTCAATTATGAATTCTACATATGGTTTATCATATTTTTTTATTTGAAAATCGTAGATTCTAATTTGTCTGTCTTTCAATTCAATTATTTCATTCTCTCTAGCATATTCATATAACCTTTTACCATCTTTTTTTAGAGCTGAATATATTGGAGGTTTTTGAAATACTTTTCCAATAAAATTTTTACTTGACTCTATTAACATTTCTATTTCAATATGTTTATAATCAAATAATTCATTAGCCTCAGTTTCTAGATCATAAGATGGAGTAGTTTCACCAAACTTAAATACTCCTTCATATGTTTTTTTCATATCCTGATAACTGAAAATATTTTTTGTTTTCTTACCAGTACAAATCAATAATAATCCTGTTGCTAATGGATCAAGAGTGCCTGCATGACCTACTTTAATTTTTTTTAAATTAAAGTTTTTGCAAAGCCTACTTCTAATTTTTTTTACAACATCAAATGAAGACCATTTATATGGTTTGTTTATTAAGATAACTTCTCCATCTAAAATATTTTCTAGTTTATAATTTTTTTCTGAAAAAAACATATTGTAGAATAGACTTATTTATTTTTTGTAAGTATTGAGAAAATGGAAAATAAAAACCCTATAATAATTAAAGTTGGGGCAAGTCTAATTCTCCTAAAATTGTAAATTTCTGAATTAAATTTAGAAGGATCGTTAGATCCGCCTCCTGACATTAAAAAGAAACCTATTAACAATATAATAAATGATATTAACAGTAATTTGTAGTTTTTTGAACTAAACAAAAATTTCTTATTTCTATTTTTATTGTCCATAATATTATAGCTGTTCACTTGTTTTTAGATTAAGGTACTTTTGAGTAACTAGATATGAACTTATAATTGATGTTAGCATTCCAAAGATTAAGGTGAAGGTTAATACCATAATTATATCGTTAGTATCTTTTAATAATTCTAGTTCTTTAAATCTAATATTTATCTGATAAATTAAAATAAACAATAATGATATAGAGAAAATAGAAGAGAGTAATCCTAATTTAAGATATGTGATTATGAATGGCAATCTAATAAACCTCTTGGTTGCACCAACTAGTTGCATAGTTTTTATAATATGTCTTTTTGAGTATATAGAAAGTTTGATTGAATTATTAATTAAAAGATAGCATATAATTAAAAAAACAATTCCTAAAGTAATTATCCATATTCCAATTTTTTTGAAATTAGAATTTAATAGATCTATTAATGGTTTGTCATATTCTACACTTTCAATAAAATCATAATTGTTTTTTAAATTTAAAATAAAATTGTCAACAGATTCAGTATCAAATTCTTCTCCCTTATAATTTATATTAAGTGAACTTAACAAAGGGTTAAATCCAAGGAAAGTTGTGAAATCTTCACCTATTTCTTGAGTAAATATTTCCACTGCATCCTCTTTAGATATATACTCGATTCCTGCCAAGCTTTGATTTAAAGTTAAAAGTTTTTCTAGCTGTTTAATTTGGATCTCATTTGTGTTTTCTTCAAAATATATCCCAATCACTACTTGTTCTTTGAAATAGCTCCCTATACTATTTGTTTTAACAAATATTAAGCTTAATAACCCCAGTAGAAAAAGTACTGATGATATAATTATAAAGATTGAAAAAAGATTACTTCTTAATCTATTTTTATTGATATTATCGTAATTAGTAGATTTCAATTTTTTTATAAAATTAATAAAGTATAAATTAATTAACTTTTTTATGTTAATCAAATTAGTTTCTCCTTTTAAACAATAAATGTATTTTTACAAAAAAAAAGTGAAATACAATTTTCTAAAAATAGAAAAGAAATGGCAAAAGTTTTGGAGTGATAATAAAATATATGAAGTCAAGAATTCTAGTTCTAATCCAAAATTCTATGTTTTAGATATGTTTCCATATCCATCTGGGGCAGGTCTTCATGTTGGTCATCCCTTGGGTTATATAGCTAGTGATATTTTTTCTAGATACAAAAGACATAAAGGTTATAATGTTTTACATCCTCAAGGATATGATTCTTTTGGTTTACCTGCAGAACAATATGCTATTACAACTGGTCAACATCCGAGAAAGACTACTTCTGATAATATAAAGATATATAGGGCTCAACTAGATAGGATGGGTTTTGGGTTTGATTGGAGTAGAGAAATAAGGACATCTGATCCAGGATATTACAAGTGGACTCAATGGGTTTTTATTTTATTTTTTAACTCATATTATTGCCCATTTGATAATAAAGCAAAGAGTATAGAGGATTTAATTAAAGTATTTAAAAGTGAAGGAAATCTAAAATTCAAATCTTTTTTATCATCAGATGCTATGATTTTTGATTCTAAACAGTGGAATAATTTTGAGCAGGAACTACAATCAAAGATATTAATGAATTATAGACTAGCTTACTTGTCTAATGGAGAAGTAAATTGGTGTGAAGAATTAGGAACTGTTCTGGCCAATGATGAAGTTATTAATGGGTTTTCTGAAAGAGGAGGACATCCAGTAACAAAAAAAAGAATTAAGCACTGGTCTCTTAGGATTAGTAAATATGCTGAAAGACTTTTATCTGATTTAGATTCAGTAGATTGGCCTGAACCTTTAAAAGAAATGCAAAGAAATTGGATTGGTAAATCCAAAGGTGTTTCAGTCAATTTTAAAGTTGAAGGACTAGAAAATAATATTGAAGTTTTTACCACACGACCCGATACAATATTTGGAGCAACATTTTTAACACTAGCTCCAGAATATGATATGTTAACTGAATTAACAACAAAAGATAATCAAGAAAAAATTAAAGATTATATAAATTCAATTTCAGGTAGATCTGAACGAGACAGAATCTCTGATGTAAAATCTGTTACAGGTGTTTTTACTGGTTCATATGCAATTCATCCATTCACTTTAGAAAAAATTCCAATATGGGTCTCAGATTATGTTATAGCAAGCTATGGAACAGGAGCTGTAATGGCTGTTCCATCAGGTGATCAAAGAGATCATGATTTTGCTAAGAAGTTTGGTATAGAAATTAAAAATATATTCGAAGGAATTGATATTTCTAAATCAGCTTTTGAAGAAAAATCTAATTTTACTCTAGAAAATTCTGATTTTCTTGATAAACTTTCCTTTTCTGATGCTATAGACAAAGTTATTTTAGAAATAGAAAAAAAAGATATTGGAAAATCAAGGATTCAATATAAGTTAAGAGATGCAATTTTCAGTAGACAAAGATATTGGGGAGAACCAATACCAATTTATTATAAAGATGGTGACCCTTTCACTTTGAGTTTATCTGATTTACCTCTTGAGCTTCCAGAGATAGATAATTTTTTACCTACAAAAAATGGAGATTCTCCATTAGGGAATTCTAAAAAGTGGGCATGGGATGTAAGGCAGAAAACTGTAGTTGAAAATAACTTGATAAATGAGAAGGATGTTTTTCCTCTAGAACTTAACACGATGCCTGGTTGGGCAGGAAGTTCATGGTACTTTTATAGATATATGGACTCAACTAATAATAATTCCTTCGCATCAAAAGATGCAATAAATTATTGGAAGGGAGTTGATCTTTACCTAGGAGGAAGTGAGCATGCAACTGGACATCTTTTGTATTCAAGATTTTATCAAAAATTTTTGTTTGATTTAAATATTCTTCCAATTAATGAATATGCAAGTAAATTGATTAATCAAGGAATGATTCTTGGGAACTCATCATTTATTTATAGAGAGAGAGGAACTAATAAGTTTTATTCTAAGGGTTTAATAAAAGATAAAAATGTAGATAAGATTAGAATAGATATATCATATGTTGATATTGAAAATAACCTACATATTGATAATCTTAAAAAGAGTGATAAATCATTTACTGACTCTAAATTTTATTCTGAAAATGGAAAGTTTATAGTAGAGAGAGAGCATGAAAAAATGTCAAAATCTAAATTTAATGTGGTAAATCCAGATGATATTTGTGACCAATATGGAGCAGATACTCTTAGAATGTATGAGATGTTTCTTGGTCCAATTGAACAATCAAAACCCTGGAGTACAAGAGGGATATCAGGAGTGCATTCTTTTTTAAAAAAATTCTGGAATCTCTTTTTTTTAAATGACAAATTCAATATCGCTAAAGATTCTCCTTCAGAAGAGTCAATAAAAATATTGAATCAAACAATAAAGAAGGTAACTAATGATATTGAAAAGTTTAGTCTTAATACATGTGTAAGTAGTTTCATGATATGTATTAATAAGCTAAGTGACGAAAAATGTAATAGTGAGTCAGTCTTAAGGCCACTTTTAGTTTTAATTTCTCCTTTTGCACCTCATTTTGCTGAAGAATTATGGAGTTTAATGGGAAATAAAAAATCAATTGTAGATGAACCTTTTCCAGTTTATGATGAAAGTATTCTGGTAGAATCAGAAAAATTATATCCTATTTCGTTTAATGGTAAAACAAAATTTACATTAAATCTTTCATTGGATTTAAGTGATGAAGAAATCGAAGAAATTCTTCTTAATGATGACCAAACAAAGAAGTACTTAAACAATAAGAAGCCAAAAAAAGTTATTATTGTTAAAGGGAAAATAATCAATATAGTAGTATAATGATAGAATTTAATTATGAGATTATTGGGTTTATTGCAGCTACTTTAACAACTAGTGCATTTATACCTCAGGTTTATAAGGTTTACAAGGAGAAAAACGCAGCTGGAATTTCTTTGACGATGTATTTAATTCTTTTTACAGGAGTTTCTCTTTGGTTTTTATATGGTTTTTTGATTGGAAGTATATCAGTTGTTTTAGCAAATGGAATAACATTAATTCTAATGGGTATAATAATATACTATAAGTTAAAAGAGTAATTATTCTTTTAATTAATCTTCTAATTATTTATTTTTGATAAAAAAATATTATGAATAGTTTCTGGGGATTTGAAATAGAATATTATATGATCTTAATTCCAATTATTCTTCTAAGCATGATAATTGGTGCAAGATTAAAATATAAAATGAATAAATACTCTAAACAGAATCTTTCTTCTGGAATGACTGGAAAGGAAATTGCTGAGAAAATGCTAAATGATAATGGAATTTATGATGTTAAAGTTATATCTGTAAGGGGACAATTAACAGACCATTATAATCCATCAAAGAAGACTGTTAATCTTAGTGAATCTGTATATAATCAAAGAAATGCAGCGGCAGCAGCAGTAGCTGCTCATGAGTGTGGACATGCAGTTCAACATGCAAAAGGATATGAGTGGTTAAGAATGAGATCGATCCTTGTCCCTCTTGTTAGTGTTTCATCAAACTTAGGGATTTATCTTATATTTTTTGGTATAGCACTGATTGGTAGTTCTCCATTTCTAGGTCAAACTTTAACTCAACTAGGAATATTAGGATTTGCTTCAGGAACTCTTTTTAGCTTTGTTACCCTACCGGTAGAGTTTGATGCAAGTAATAGGGCGCTGTATTGGCTAGAAAGAAAGAGGATTGTTAATCAAAGAGAATTAATTGCATCAAAAGATGCTCTTAAATGGGCTGCGATGACTTATGTTGTAGCTGCTTTGGGTTCTTTGGCTCAACTAATCTATTTATTTACTAGAATCAGGAGATAATCTATTTATTTAGATAATTTTCAATTCCCATTGCCATCGAAGGAGATTCCTCTGATGGTACTTCAATATCAACTTTTAAGTTCTTGTTTTTTGCAGCTTCAAGAGTTGTTTTTCCATAAACTGCAATAAGTGTTTTGTTTTGTTCAAAATCAGGAAAATTTTTAAATAATGAATCAATTCCTGAAGGGCTAAAAAATACAAGAAGGTCGTAGGAGACATCACTAAGATCAGATAGGTCACTTACAACAGTTTTATATAATTGAACTCTCTCCCAATATATTCCAAATGAATCTAGTCTTCTAACTATTTGTGGATTTAGACTTCCAGATGTTGGAACTAAATATTTCTCACCTATAAATTTTTGAAAAGTACTTTCAAGGTCATTAAAATTATTATTACCTACATAAATCTTTCTCTTCCTATATACAACATATTTTTGAAGGTAAAAAGCTACTGCTTCTGATTGGCAGAAGTATTTTGTTTGATCAGGAACTTTAAATCTCATTTCTGCAGCAATTCTAAAGAAATGATCAACAGCATTTCTACTAGTTAATATAATATTATTGAATTTAGAAAAATCAACTCTTTGAGATCTTACTTTTTTTCCTGTTAAACCTTCAACATGAATAAATGGCCTAAATTCAATTTTAACCTTATGTTTTCTTTTAAGTTTTGAATAGGGGGAATTTTCATTAGATGGCTCTGGCTGTGAGATTAGGATAGTTTTAATTTTCATTCTTACTATTCATTACCTACTCCTAGAATATTTAAATAAAACCATATCCAAGGGGCTAATTTGAACGCACAAAGATACAAAATAAAATAAACTATGTTTTTTAATTTGTTCCTCCTAATTATATATAAATAATTATTTAATTGTGCTATCATATATATAATTAAACATATAGATGTAGATACTTTAAGAAAAAATGAATTTTGATAAAAGTAGTAGCTATTTATTAGATTAATTATAAATAAAAAAAATGCAGTATTTATAGTTATTATATAAATTTTATTAAATACAATATCAATGTTATTATTTTTATATGTGTTCAATAGATAGCTAATAAATAAATATCTTGAAATACAAATAAGTATAATGTATAACCATATTTTTAATAGATCAACTAGACTTATAAAATTTAAAAATGAGTCAATTGTAAAAGTAATTACAGAAGTAATGAATAGAAAACAATATAAATTGAAAAAGCTAATAGATTTTAAAAAGAGTGTGTGCTTATCTTCTTCAGTAATTCCAGGAAATAAATTAGTCATTGAATAAACAAATCTGTTAAATAAATAAATTAATTTTGTAGAGTTAGATATTTTTAATAAAAAAATAGATGCTAGAAATGCTATTAAAAAAACACTATAAAAATCTTTACTTATATAATTTAGAAAAATATGCATTTTACAAAATTAATCTTCTTAATCAATGAACAATAAAACTATTGTAATTATTCCAACCTATAATGAAGTGGAAAATATTTCTAGGATTATTAATCTAGTAATATCAGAAAATCATAAGATTGATATTCTAGTTGTTGATGATAATTCTCCAGATGGCACTTCATCTATAGTTTCTGAAAAAAAGGAGAGCTTTCCAAATAGAGTATTTCTAATTAAAAGGCTTAATAAGAGGGGTCTTGGAACAGCCTATATTGATGGTTTTAAATGGGCTTTGAAAAAAAAATATGATTTTATAATATCAATGGACGCAGATTTTTCTCATAACCCAAGTGAATTACCAAAGATTATAAAATATTTTAGTAATGGAGTGGATGTGGTTGTTGGTTCAAGATATTTAAATGGTGTTAGTGTAGTGAATTGGCCTATAGGAAGAATCTTTTTGTCATATATTGCACAAATATATGTCAGGTTAATTACTGGTATGCCAATTAATGACCCTACTTCTGGTTTTGTTGCTTATACTGCAAAATGTATTCGTTCTCTCAATCTAGATAAGTTTAGATTTATTGGTTATGCATTTCAAATTGAAATGAAATACAAAATTTGGAAGAAAAATTTTAAATTAAAAGAACATCAAATAATTTTTATGAATAGAGAGTTGGGAGAGTCAAAATTAGATAAAAGAATTATTTTAGAAGCGGTTTTTGGTGTTGTACAATTAAGATTAGATTCTATATTTAACAGACTATGAGTAATAAAACCCTAATTAAAAATGCGACGATAGTTAATGAAGGTAATTCAACAATAAGCGATATATTAATTGAAGGATCAATAATAAGCAAGATTGATAAAGAAATTAACATCTCAAGTTCTGTAAATATTATTAATGCTGATGGTTTAACACTAATCCCAGGAATGATTGATGATCAAGTTCATTTTAGAGAACCGGGTCTAACACATAAAGGAGATATTTTTACAGAATCTAGAGCCGCAGTAGCTGGTGGAGTGACTTCTTTTATTGAAATGCCAAATACTATTCCAAATACAATAAATGATACTGCATTATATCAGAAAATAGGTATTGCAGAATCTAACTCATTTGCAAATTTTTCATTTATGTTTGGAGGAACAAATAATAATGTAGATGATATAATTAATGTTAATGAGAGTGATATTGCAGGAATCAAGCTTTTTCTTGGCTCATCAACAGGAAATATGCTTGTAGATAATCATAAAGCTATTGAAAAAATATTTAGAAATACTAAACTTCCAATTTCAGTGCATTGCGAGGATGAAGATATAATCAAAAGAAATTTGATTAATCATATTAATAAATATGGTGATGACATTCCAATAGATCTTCATCCTGAAATTCGTAATCATGAAGCATGTTACAAATCATCAAAATTTGCAATTGAATTAGCTAAAAAAACTGGTGCAAGATTAAATGTATTTCACATTTCAACCGCTAAAGAGCTTGATCTCTTTGATAGCAATATACCATTAAGTGAAAAGAAAATCACTTCTGAAGCTTGTGCTCATCATTTATGGTTTACGGATAAAGATTATAAACTACTCGGATCAAAAATAAAATGGAACCCAGCAATAAAAACTGAAGCGGATAAAAATGAACTTTGGCAAGCTGTCTTAAATGATAAAATTGATATTATTGCATCTGATCATGCTCCACATACACTTGAAGAGAAAAAAAGATTATATACCAAGTGTCCATCTGGTGGCCCAATGGTTCAACATTCAGTAATTTCTCTTCTAACTGAATCTAAAAAACATAATATTAGTATTGAAAAAATTGTGGAAAAGATCTCTCATAACCCTTCAATAGTTTTTAATATTAAAAATAGAGGCTTTATTCGAGAAGGTTATTTTGCGGATATTGTCCTAATAGATACTAGAAAAAGTTATTATGTTTCCAAAGATTCCTTGTTATATAAATGTAATTGGTCACCCTTTGAGGGTCAGACTTTTGATTCGTCAATTTTTATGACATTTGTTAATGGGCAACTAGTTTATGATCAAGGGAAAATAGTTTCTGATCCAATAGGTGAACAATTAATTTTCGATAGATGAAAAATATAATATTTATTTTATTAATTTTATTTGTCCCAGTAGGTTGCGAATTATCTAATAAAAAACCAGATAATCTTATAGATAAAGAACAGATGGAAAATATAATTTTTGATATATTAATCTTAAATTCTATTAATGCAAATTCATTAATGTCAAAAGATGAAGTTGTTGGAGATGAATTTGTCTTTGAAAGATATTCTGTGGATAGTATACAATTCTATGAAAGTGAAATATATTACTCAAAAAGACCGCGAGATCATTTTGAAATTTATTCTAATGTTAAAAAGAGAATATTAAACAAAATGGATTCTCTATCAATTAATTGATTATGAAAAATTTTATTGATGAATTAAAATGGAGAGGAATGTTACAGGATATTATCCCTGGAACTGAAGATCATTTAAACAAAAACAAATCTCTTGGTTATATAGGTTTTGATCCAACATCAGATTCACTCCATGTTGGTAGCCTTGTTCCAATTTTTTTATTAATGCATTTTCAAAAGTATGGTCATACTCCTATTGTTTTATTAGGAGGAGCAACTGGAATGATTGGTGATCCTTCTGGAAAATCAGATGAAAGAAAATTATTAGATAAAGATATTTTAGACTATAATTTTAAAAAGCTTAAAAAACAATTTGAAAAATTTTTAGATTTTGATTCTAAAAAAGGAAACTCTGCAATATTATTAAATAATTACGATTGGATGAGTAAGTTTTCAATAATTGATTTTTCTAGAAATATAGGGAAGCATATAACTATCAATTATATGATGGCAAAGGACTCAGTTAAAAAAAGAATTGGGAAAGAGTCAAAAGATGGAATGTCATTTACTGAATTCACATATCAATTAATACAGGGGTATGACTTTCTTTATTTATATCAAAATATGAATTGTATCGTCCAAATGGGTGGAAGCGATCAATGGGGGAATATTACTACTGGAACAGAATTAATTAGAAGGAAAGAGAATAAAAAAGCATTTGCCTTAACATGTCCTTTAGTAACTAAATCTGATGGTTCAAAATTTGGTAAATCTGAGAGTGGAAATGTTTGGCTTGATAAAAACAAAACTTCTGCCTACAAATTTTATCAATATTGGATAAATATTTCTGATGAGGATGCAAAAAACTATATTAAGATATTTACATTTTTAACAAAAAATGAAGTAGAAAAATTAATTACAGAACATGATAATAATAAAGAATTAAGGGTTCTACAAAACTATTTGGCAGATTCCTTAACTAAACTTATTCACGGAGGAAAAGAGTTAGAAAATGCATTAAATGCATCTAAAATTTTGTTTGGAAAATCAAGTGAAGATGATTTAAAATCAATTAATCCTGAAACTATAATAGAACTTTTTGAAGGAGTGCCAAAATCAACCCTAAGTATTAAAAAACTTAAGGCTGGAATCGACATAGAAATATTCCTGTCTAAAGAGACAAATTTTTTAAAATCATTGAGTGAGGCAAAAAGAGCATTAAGTGAAAATTCAATTTATGTTAACAAAAATAAAATCCCAAATAATTTTGTTATTAGTGATAAAAATTTGATTAATAATAAATTTATTCTTCTTCAAAGAGGTAAAAAAAATTATTTTTTAGTAAATGTTAAATAATCGAGTATTTTTTGTGATTAAATCCTTAATATTAGATAAATATTATACATTTTCTTTAAATTGATTAAACTTAATGAAAAAATCAGATATTAAAATTCTTTTGGTTGATGATGAGCCTGATATTATCGAAATTTTAAGGTATAATCTATCTCAAGAAGGTTATCAAGTTTTATCTGCAAAGGATGGTAAATCTGCCATAAAAAAGGCAGAAAAGGAGATTCCCAATTTAATTATCATGGATATTATGATGCCTCATATGGATGGAATAGAAGCTTGTGATATTATTAGAAAAAATCCTCTATTTAATGATACTATAATTATGTTTCTAACTGCACGAGGAGAAGATTATTCTCATGTTGCGGCCTATGATGCTGGTGCAGATGATTATATTACCAAACCTGTAAAACCAAAAGTTTTTTTATCTAAAGTAAAAGGTCTTTTAAGAAGGTTAAAAAAAGAAAGTGTTTTGGAATCAGTTTTAGAGATTGGAAATTTAGTAATAGACAGAGATGAGTATAAGGTGAAAATTTCTGGAAAACCCCTTTTACTTCCTAGAAAGGAATTTGAACTTTTATACTTATTAGCCTCTAAACCTGAGAAAGTATTTAAAAGACATAAAATTATGCAATCTATCTGGGGTACTGATGTTGTTGTAGGAGATAGAACGATTGATGTTCATATGAGGAAACTAAGAGAAAAAATAGGGGATGGTTATTTTAAAACTGTAAAAGGGGTTGGTTATAAATTTGTTAATCAATAACAATGAGTTTTTTATTAAAACTTAATAGGTATAAGTATTCTTTAAGATTATCATTACTAATTACATCAATATTTGCTCTACTTTATTTTATTTCTGAGTCAATAATTAATGAAAATTTTATTCTATTAGATTTTAAATTAGAATATCTAGCCTTTTTGTTTTTCTTCTTTTTAATATTTTTTCTCATTATTCAATGGAATATTGAAAGAGTTGTTAAAAAAGATATTATTAGATTAATTAAAGAAATTTCAAAGGATTCAACCCTAAATAATGATATTTCTAATTTGAATCTAGATGCCGCTACTTTGGATTTAATTAAATTGATTCAAGAAAGAACAACAGAGATAAATGTTTTAAAAGATCAGGACTCATATAGAAAAGAATTTCTTGGAAATGTTTCACACGAACTAAAAACTCCTCTGTTTACAATTCAAGGCTATATTTTAACATTACTAGATGGGGCATTAAAAGATAAAAGTGTTCGAGATAAATATCTTAAAAGAGCTGCAAAGGGAGTAGACAGGTTAATAAATATTGTATTAGATCTTGATTTAATTACTCAATTTGAATCTGGAATCAAAATAGTAGATAAGAAGAAATTTGATATTGTAGAATTAGTACAAAATGTTTTTGATTTAATTGAGATTGAATCAGAAAAAAGTAATATATCACTAGTATATGATAAAAATTATTTTAGTCCAATTTATGTATTTGCAGATGAAGAAAGAATATTACAGGTTCTAACTAACTTACTAGTAAACTCTTTAAAATATGGTGTTGAAGGTGGAAGAACAGAGGTTTCATTAGCAAGATCTAATGATAAAATTTTGGTAAGAATCTCTGATAATGGTATAGGGGTTTCTCAAGAGCACCTTCCTAGACTATTTGAAAGATTTTATAGGGTTGATCCTACTAGATCAAGAAAAAAAGGAGGTTCTGGATTAGGCCTATCAATTGTTAAGCATATTATTGAAGCCCATAATGAAAATATTTTTGTTGAAAGTGAACTTAGCAAAGGAACTACTTTTTCTTTTACTCTTGAACATTTTAAAGCTTAAGAATAATGAATTTATGGTAGAGGATGATTTTTACAAAAAAGTTTATAGGGTTGTAAGAAAAATACCATTTGGTCGAGTGACAACATATGGAGCAATAGCAAAATTTATTGGATCACCTTCTAGTTCAAGAGTTGTAGGATGGGCACTTAATTCTTCTCATAATGATTCATCAATTCCAGCTCATAGGGTAGTTAACAGAAATGGACTATTAACTGGGAAACATCATTTTTTTGGCCATGATTTAATGGAGCAATTACTCCAAAATGAAGGTATCAATGTAATAGATAATCAAGTACAAGAGTTTGAAATTAAATTTTGGAAACCAGAGTAATTTTTTCAATATTAAAATCTTTTAAATTCCTAGTTAACAGTATCTTTATAGATATTATTAAAAATGAAGTTAGATAATAAAACTATTTCAAAAGTATTAGAGGATATATACTCATCAGGTTCGAAAGATAATATTATAAAATCTGGTGTTATATCTAACATAATGGTATTTGATATGGAGGTAGATATTGATTTAATTATGAATAATCCAACCCTCCAAGCAAGAAAAAAGTTGGAAGGAGAAATAGTCAACATAATACATCAAAAAATTAATAGTAAGGCAAAAATTAAATTTAATACTAAAATTAAAAAAGAGGTCCAACCTAAGGTTGAGAGTGTTAAAAAGGGTTTGTCAGGAGTTGATTCAATAATTGCAATTTCTTCAGCTAAAGGAGGTGTTGGAAAATCTACTTTTACTGTTAACACAGCTGCAATGTTAGCTAAAATGGGATGTAAAGTAGGAATACTAGATACAGATATATATGGTCCATCTATTCCCACAATGTTAGATGTTGAGGGATATGTTCCTAAATCTGTTAAAATTGATGATGTTTCAAAAATCGAGCCTATAGAAAGTTATGGGATCAAATTAATGTCAATAGGGTTTTTTACAAAACTTGATGAAGCTGTAGTTTGGAGAGGTCCGATGGCTTCAAAAGCTCTTAAACAAATGATTTTTGACACTAATTGGGGAGAATTAGATTTCTTATTTTTGGATTTACCTCCTGGGACTGGAGATATACATCTTAGTTTAGTTCAATCTATTCCAATAACTGGAGCTGTAATAATCAGTACACCCCAAAATGTTGCATTAGCTGATGCTAGAAGAGGTATTAAGATGTTTCAACAAGAAGCTATTAATGTCCCAATTCTTGGTCTAGTTGAAAACATGTCATACTTCACATCAAATGACAAACCAAAAATTAAACATTTTATTTTTGGAGAAAGTGGAGTAAGATATCTTGCTAAAGATTTAGATATTAATTTTTTAGGAGAGATACCAATATTTACTAGTCTTAGAGAAGCTTCTGACTATGGGAGGCCTGGTTCGCTTCAGGAGGATTCAGTAATTGAAAATAAATTTAGAGAAATCTCTAAGCTTCTTGTAGAGGAGTTGATAAAAAGAAATAGTGAATTACCACCTACTAAGATTGTTAAAATTACTAATTTAGTAGGGTGTTCAGCAGTTAAGAAAAAAATATGACAAAGGAAATAGAAGAAAAAGTATTAATAGCATTAGACGAAATAAGGCCTTTCTTGGAAAAAGATGGGGGTGATATTTCTTTGGAGTCAATTTCTGATAATAGAATTGTAAATGTAAAACTTCATGGTGCATGTATTGATTGTACAGTAAACCAAATGACACTTAAACTAGGAGTAGAGACAATAATTAAAAAACATGTGCCTCATATTGAAGAAGTAAACTCAGTATAATTAATATCCGGATGATTAAGACAGATATTTTAATTATAGGAGGAGGGCCAACTGGACTGTTTTCTGTTTTTGAAGCAGGTTTACTAAAAATGAAATGTCATATTTTAGATTCTTTAGCTCAACCAGGTGGGCAGTGTATTGAGTTATATCCAAAGAAACCAATATATGATATACCAGCATATCCTGAAATTCTTGCTGGTGATTTAATCAAAAAGCTTTTAGATCAAATTAAACCTTTTAATCCAGGTTACACTCTTGGGGAAACTGCAATTAAATTAGAAAAAACAAGTGAAGGCTCTTTTATTGTAACTACAGATAAGGGAACAAAACATGAATCTAAAATTATAGCAATTGCAGGAGGTCTAGGTACTTTTACTCCAAGGAAACCTAATTTAGATAATCTTGGAAACTTTGAAGATAAAGGGGTTGATTATTTGGTCAAAGATCCTGAAAAATATAAAGATAAGATTGTCTTAATTGCTGGAGGAGGAGATTCTGCATTAGATTGGACTTTATTTCTATCTAATATTGCTAAAAAAGTAATTCTTATTCATAGAAGGAATGAATTTAGAGGAGCAGATGAGTCTGTATCAAATGTTCAAAACTTAAAGAATAAGGGGCAAATTGAGGTTTTAACACCTGCTGAAGTAATTTCTCTTAAAGGATCTTCAAAACTTGAATCAGTTCTTATTGACAGTGATGGAAAATCTAAGGAAATTAAAGTTGATTTTTTTATTCCATTATTTGGTTTAGTCCCAAAGCTTGGACCAATTAAAGATTGGGGTTTAGAAATTGAAAATAATGCTATTAGAGTTAATAATGCTCTTGACTATCAAACAAATATTAAAGGAATATATGCAATAGGCGATGTGAATACTTATCCTGGAAAACTTAATTTAATTTTAAGTGGTTTTCATGAGGCTGCTGTAATGTGTCACAGTGCATATAATCTATTAAACCCTGGTAAGAAAAAAACATTAAGATATACTACTATTAGTGGTGTAGAAGGTTTTGATGGAAGTAAAAAAGAAGCTAAGAGAATTAATATTAGTAAAATAAACTAATTTTTATTTTTTCAGAATGAATGAAAAAGATTTTATCTATTCCAAAGAAATTAAATTAGAGGGTATTGTTAAATGGACTGCACCAAGCAATATAGCTATAGTAAAATACTGGGGAAAGCTAGAAAATCAAATTCCTCAGAATCCTTCAATTAGTTTAACATTAAATAAGTCAATAACAAATACAACCCTTTCGTTAAAACCTAAAAATAACAGAACTTCAAATTTGAACTTTGAATTTGAAGGACTAAAAAATAAGTCTTTCGAAAACAAAACCCGTATGTTTTTAAATAAAATTGAAAAATTCTTTCCATTTATTAAAAATCATGATTTAGAAATAAAGTCTAATAATACCTTTCCACATAGTAGTGGTATTGCTTCATCAGCTTCTTCAATGGCAGCTCTGTCAGCTTGTTTAGTTGATTTTGAGAAGATGGGGAATACAACAATGTCTGAGGAATTTTTTTATAAAAAGGCATCATTCATAGCTAGAATTGGATCTGGAAGTGCATCAAGAAGTTTATATGGACCAATCGTAATTTGGGGAGAGTCAAAATCCTATAAAAATAGTAGTGATTTATTTGGAACAGATATCTCCAGTCAAACTCATGAAATATTTAAAGAATTTAATGACACTATTTTAATAATAGATCCAGGACAAAAAAAGATATCAAGCAGTGAGGGTCATGAATTAATGAATAAAAATCCATTTTCAAGTGAACGTTATCAAATAGCGAGAAAAAATATTATAGATCTCAAAGAAATATTAAAAGTTGGAGATCTAGATGGTTTTATAAGTATTACAGAATCTGAAGCTTTAATGATACATTCTCTAATGTTAACATCAAACCCTAGCTATATCCTTATGAAACCAAATACTTTGAAAGTTATATCTAAGATTACTGAGTTTAGATCTGAAACTAAACTCCCTGTATGTTTTACATTGGATGCAGGTTCAAATGTACATTTGCTTTACCCAAATAATATAAAAAATAAAGTTTCAGATTTTGTTAATATAGAACTAGCAAACTATTGTTCATCAAATAAATATATCGAAGATCAAGTTGGTAATGGCCCAAAAAAGATGACTTAATGGAAAATAAAAATTTTTATTCAAAAGTCTTACTGTTTGGTGAGTATGGAATTATCTCAAACTCTAATGCATTATCAATTCCATTTAAAGAATTTTTTGGATCTCTTAAAAAGTCTACAAAATTGAATCAAAATCAAAAAAAATCTAATGATAAACTGATTGAATTGTATCGTTTTATCTACGATAATAATATTATTAATGGTGTAATTGATATTCAAGGCTTAAAAAACGATTTAGAATTAGGCCTTCACTTTGATAGTAATATCCCTGTAGCATCTGGACTTGGAAGTAGCGGTGCATTAGTTGCTTCAATATTTCATAAGTATTTAAGAACAGAGATCAATAATTTGCAAATAGAAGATATTAAAAATATTTTATCAATTATTGAATCTAAATTTCATGGTAAATCTTCTGGACTTGATCCTCTTGTCTCTTTTTATAATAAGTCTATTCTTCTTTCAAATCAAAAAATCAAACTACTAGATCATATAGATTATAAAGACTGTACGATTTATTTAGTTGATAGTAACATAAATGCTTCAACTAAAGAAATGATTGAGATATTTAACAAGAAAATGAACAACAACGATTTTAGTAATTTTTTCAATAATGTATTTATTAATAAAACTAATGTTTGTATTGATAATCTTTTAAATAATTCAAGTTCCTTTCAAGATTCAATTAAAGAATTATCTGATATTACATTCAAAAATTTTCAAGAGATGATACCAAATCAAATAAAAGAGAAGTGGGAGTTTGGGCTAAAAACCAATTCATATTTCATGAAACTCTGTGGTTCAGGAGGTGGAGGTTTCTTTACTATATTTGATTTTGAAAGTCAAATAAGTTCTGATTTTACTGATTTTAAATCTTTTCAGATATAATTAAATGCAAAAAATTATAGTATTATTTGGGGTAAGTGGTTGCGGTAAGTCTATCATTGGAAAAAGATTATCTGAAGATTTACAATTTCATTTTATTGAAGGTGATTATTTTCATTCAAATGATAATATTAATAAGATGAAAAATAAGACCCCGCTAAATGATTTAGATAGAGAATTATGGCTTGATAATATAAATACTGAAATAAAAAATTCGAAAAGAAAAAATATTGTGCTTGCATGCTCTGCATTAAAAGAGAAATATAGAAAAAGGTTAATTAAAGAAATTGATGTTGATATATTTTGGTTTTGTTTAAAAGGAGACTTTAATCTAATCAAAGAAAGACTTGAGAAAAGAAAGAAACATTTTTTTAACCCTGATATGTTGCAAAGTCAATTTGATATTATCGAATATCCTGATTATTGTACTTTTATAGATATTAAGGATAAGCCACAAGTAATTGTTGATTTAATAAAATCTAAATTATAAATGAATGATTTTGGAATAATTGGAGTTGGAAGAATAGGTACTAGTATGGCAAGAAATATGTCATCAAAAGGTATCCAAGTATCTTTATATGATAAAAATTTTATTAAATCTGATAATGATTTAAGTAATGTTTATCCTGAATTAAAATCATCATTAATTTATGATGATTTAGTTGAATTTGTTAATTCAATTTCTAAGCCAAGGAAAATTATAATTTTTGTTCCTTCAGGAAGACCGTCTAATGAAGTTATTTCTTACCTAATCGAAAATCTTGACTCAAATGATATAATAATTGATGGAGGTAATACCAACCCAGGTGTAAGCCTTAACAATCATCAAAAGATTAAATCAAAAAATTTATTTTATCTAGGTATGGGAGTATCTGGAGGAGTTAAAGGAGTTCTTGAGGGGCCTTCTATTATGATAGGAGGGGATATTAAAGCCTATGATGAAATAAAAAATATTTTTTCTCTTATAACATCAAAAACAATAGATAATTCTCAAAGCTTTAAATTCTTTGGAGATTCCAATCAAGGGCATTTTGTTAAAATGATTCATAATGGTATTGAATATGTTGAAATGCAGCTTATCTCTTCAGCATACTATCTAATGATCAATTCCAAAAAATATAATTATGAAGAGATTGCGAAAATTTTTGAAAAATGGAATAATTCAGAGATGCAAAGCTATCTTCTTGAAATATCGATAAGTAAAATTTTAGAAAAAACAGATGATAAATATTTGATTGATAGAATTGACGATGAAGCAGATGATAATGGAACCGGAAGATGGATGCTAAACTATGCAGTTGAGCTTGGATGTTCAGTTAGCATGTTGAATGCAGCTCTTGATTCAAGATTTATTTCAAAGGGTAAGGATGATAGAAAAAAGATTAGTGAAACAATAAAAGAAAGTCATAGAAATTATGAAATAGATATTGATTCATTAAGCAAGGCTTACAATTTTTGTAGGTTAATTAATTTTATTCAAGCATTTTCTTTGATTAATTCTGCAAATAAAAATTATGGATGGAATATTAGTATTTCTGAAGCATTAAATGTTTGGTCAAATGGAAGTATTATAAAATCTAACTTAATTAATTCTCTATTCAAAGGTTACTCAGTTGAAGATATTTTAAGCGATAAAAAAATATTTAAGGATCTAGGTGAATTAAAACCTAATTTGATAGATACTTTATCAAGCTCACTAAAAAATGATGTATCTATTCCATGCTTTAATGAAGGATTAAATTATTTTAATCAAATTTCAAATCCTTCTTTAAGTACTAAACTAATTCAAGCACAAAGAAATTATTTTGGATCTCATCCTATTAAAATTAATTAGGAGTCCATTCGTAAAAATTAGATAATTCGTTCATTTTAAAACCTGTTATTGGATATAACTTATTGCCGATATTATTTGACTTCTCAGTTTCTAACATCATACCACAGGCTTTTGACTCAATAACTAATTTTTTAGCTCTCTCAATAAGTAGTTTAGAGTATCCGTTTCCTCTTTCTTTAACATCAACAAATAAATCATTCAATAGCCAATATTTACTAACTCTAGTTGATGAAAAAAGTGGATATAACTGAACAAAACCAATAATATTATTTCTTACTTCACAAACATAAATTATTGAGTCTTTATTTATTATTCTAGAGTCTAAAAATTCTTTAGAGATATCTATATTAGACTCTTTCCCGTAAAACATTCTATAGGAATTAAATAATTTTGATAGTTGATTTATATCGGAACTCTTTGCCTCTCGTATTTTCATTAATTTTCTATTTATTAATGCTTAAATTTTTAAATGAAAATTTATGTTATTCTTCCAAAAAAAGTTTTTCTTGATTGTTCTGAAAGAGAAACGCCTTTTGTTAGGTTATAATTAAAGGTTACTAAGATTCTTTCACCTTTAATAACCTCGCTTACTTGGTGTATTGATTTATTACCTTTAAAAATCATTAAATCTCCATCATCACTTTTAATTTTTTTTCCTTCAATTTTTTTATCTAAAATTTTTTCAACTGTTGAATAATCTTCTTCACCATTGATGTATCTCATATTATTAAAAAATTCATAGACTCCTCCTTCTAGACAATTTTTAATTAAAAGAGTTATTGTAAAATCTGAATTATCAAAATGCCAACCAAGAGCATCACCTTTATCATAATAATTGATATTTATACTTGAAAGTGAATCTTCGTATGGGAATAGTTTTTTGACATTTAAAATTTCAGAGAAAAATGTTTTTAATTTTTTAGAATTATATATTGTTTTTAAAAGTGAATCTTTTGGAATTAAATCACAAGGAATACACTTTTTTGTTGTTTTCATAATCCTATTCCTTGGACTATTATCAGGAAACTTTTTGTCATGTTCTGATACATATACATTGTACTCAGATGAGCTAGAAAAAGCAAGAGGTTTTAGCTCTTTTGCCTCATTTTGGAGATCTAAAATTGATTTGGAATTTAAGAAAGATTTAAAAACTAGAATCCCTTCTTTTTCAAGTTCTGATATTAGTGTGTCTCCACTTGACAAGAGATTTTTTCCATATTCATCTCCTAAAATTGAATTTATACTCATTCTCTAATATAAATATAATTATATTAAAACTTTTTAATAAATACTAACAACAAGTAGTTTAAGGTTATCAAGATTGCAGCATTAGAACACTCTGCAATTAATATTTTGTTCTTATAAAACTCTATCTCCAGGCTGACCATCAATCTGGTGTCCACCCTTAACAGGATCATCAAATTTATTAAGCGCCCAAACCAGAGCAATAATCCAAAGAATTATTGTTGCTCCAAAAACGTTCATCAATAAAATTACCCATCTATTACGGTGAGACCTTTTAAAAGCAACGATAGTTGGCACGAAAAAAATAGCTAGTCCAATAATACCAGCAAAAAACATAAATATGGAAACTCCAACTGAAACTTCAGCTCCTACTATTAAATTTATACTCATTCTCTAATATAAATATAATTATATTAAAACTTTTTAATAAATACTAACAACAAGTAGTTTAAGGTTATCAAGATTGCAGCATTAGAACACTCTGCAATTAATATTTTTGTGGTTATATTAGAGGTTTGGAAGATTAAATATATACACTAATGAATAAAGTTGTGACTTTCGGAGAGATTATGTTAAGACTATCCCCTCCTGGTTTTCTTCGCTTTTCTCAAACAAATAGCTTTGATGTTGTTTACGGCGGAGGAGAGTCTAATGTTGCAGTATCATTAGCAAATTATGGAGTTCCTGTTGAGTTTGTAACCCGATTACCCAAAACAGATATTGGTGAATGTGCATTAATGGAGATGCGTAAAAGAGGTGTTGGAACTTCGCATATAACTTATGGTGGAGATCGCCTAGGGATTTATTTTATAGAAACAGGTGCAGTAAGTAGAGGAAGTAAAGTAGTATATGATCGAGCTAATTCTGCTATGGCTGAAATTGAATCAGGGATGATAGATTGGGATCAAGTTTTTGATGGAGCTTCTTGGTTTCATTGGACCGGTATTACCCCAGCAATTTCAAAAAGTGCTGCCGATGTTTGTTTAGAAGCAGTTAAAATTGCAAGTGAACGGGGTATTACTATTTCTACAGATCTAAATTACAGATCTAAACTATGGCAATATGGAGGAAATCGTGAAGCAATTATGACCGAGCTTACTTCCTATTGTGATATTATTTTAGGTAATGAAGAAGATGCTGAAATGCAGTTTGGGATTAAACCAGAAGGCCTAGATATAAACACTCAAGGACATGATATTAAAGCCGAAGCTTTTATATCTGTTTGTAAACAAATGATGAAAAAATTTCCTAGAGCTAAAAAAGTAATTATAACATTAAGAGGGTCAATTTCAGCTTCTCACAATTCTTGGGCTGGAGTTCTTTATGATGGTAAAAAAATGTATGAAAGCATTCAATATCAAATAACTGATATTGTTGATCGTGTAGGTGCTGGAGATTCGTTTGTGGGTGGATTGATATATGGTCTTTTAAATTATCCTAATGAAGATCAAAAAGCATTGGATTTTGCCGTAGCTGCTTCTTGTCTTAAACATACAATTAAAGGAGATGCAAATCTTGTTACTGTTGAAGAAATAGAAAAACTTATGAATGGAGACGCTTCTGGGCGAGTTACTCGATAATAACTATATATGGCTCAATATTCAAAAATTCAAGTACTACAACAGATGGAAGAATCTGGAATGGTTCCCCTTTTCTATCATGAAGATAAATCAGTAGCTAAAGATGTTCTTAAAGCTTGTTATGAAGGAGGCGCTCGTCTTATGGAATTTACTAACAGAGGTGATTTTGCTCTAGAAGTTTTTACCGATATAATTAAATATTCAATTTCCGCATTACCTGGAATGATTTTAGGTGTTGGTTCTATAACTGATGCAAAAGCAGCTTCCCAATATATGTTAGCTGGAACAAACTTTGTTGTAACCCCAGTTTTTAGAGAAGATATTGCCCGTATATGTAACAGAAGAAAATTAATGTGGTCTGCAGGTTGTAGTTCACTAACTGAAATTGCAACTGCAGAAGAATTTGGTTGCGAACTTGTTAAATTATTTCCTGGTGATGTATTAGGGCCAAAATTTGTTAAGAGCATAAAAGGGCCTCAACCATGGACTTCTGTCATGCCAACAGGAGGAGTTTCAATGGAATATGACAACTTAAAATCATGGTTTGACTCTGGAGTTACATGTGTGGGTATGGGTTCTAAACTCATTTCTAATGATATTTTAGAAAATAAAGATTATGATTTATTAACGAAAAATGTTCAAAAAACTTTAAAAACAATTAAATCCTTAAGATGAAAACAAAACTTTTAATGATTTCAAGCGCACTATTCTGTTCAATAATTGGGATCCTTCTTTCTTTCTTACCTCATGAAATAGCGGAATATCTAAGCGTTGAACCAACTATTATTACAATACTTTTTTTGAAAATATTGAGTGCATTATATTTGGGATTTGGGATTTTGAATTGGATGGCGAAAGGAACGCTAATTGGAGGAATTTATAATAGACCAATTGCCATTGGAAACTTTATGCATTTTGCAGTTGGAGCAATTACATTGATTAAAGAAATCCCTAATATTCAAACACATTCAGAAATTATTATTTTCTTGACTGTATTCTATTTAATTTTTGCACTACTTTTCGCCTATGTGTTTATGACTAACCCGACTTAATTAAAATTAAAAACTAAAAACACATGCCTTTACTTATTGTAATTTTTGGAATTCTATTGTTATTTATACTAATAGCAAGATTTAAACTTGATGCATTTATATCATTTATAACCGTATGTATTTTTGTTGGATTATTTCAAGGAATGGAGCTGCTAAATATTGTAGAATCAATTCAAAAAGGTATTGGAGATACACTAGGGTTTTTGGTTTTGATTTTAGGTTTTGGGGCAATGCTAGGGAAACTAGTTGCTGATAGTGGAGCAGCACAAAGAATTACTTCTAAATTGATATCTAGCTTTGGAATTAAATATATTCAATGGGCAGTTGTTGTTGCTGGTTTTATTGTGGGTATTCCTATGTTTTACTCTGTAGGATTTGTAATCTTAATACCTTTGGTGTTTACAGTGGCAGCATCTTCAGGATTACCATTAATTTATGTTGGTTTACCTATGCTTGCATCTTTATCTGTAACTCATGGATTTTTACCTCCTCACCCAGCTCCTACAGCTATTTCAAGTATGTTTAATGCAGACATTGGTAAAACCTTATTATATGGAATTATAATTGCTATCCCAGCAATAATAGTGGCAGGTCCCTTATTTTCTCGAACAATTAAAAATATTAATGCTACTCCCTTAAAAGAATTTTATAATCCTATTATTTTAAAAGATGAGGAAATGCCAGGGATGGGAATTAGTGTATTGACTGCTTTATTACCTGTTATACTAATTATATTTTCCTCAATATTCACTATTATTTATCCAGGTGATTCTATGTTTAAAGAAATAATTGTATTCATAGGTGATCCTGTAATTGCTATGTTACTTTCTGTCTTAGTTGCTATTTACACACTTGGATTATCTCGTAGAAAAAAAATGACTGAATTGATGAACTCTATTTCAATTTCTGTCTCAAGCATAACAATGGTTTTACTAATTATTTCTGGGGCAGGTGCTTTAAAACAAATTTTAATTGATAGTGGAGTAAGCGATTATATTGGAGCCTTATTAGATGGCTCACAAATATCTCCTTTAATTTTAGCTTGGCTTATAGCAACAGTTATTAGAGTTTGTGTTGGATCTGCAACTGTGGCAGGTTTAACAGCTGCAGGAATTGTACTTCCATTAATTTCTAACTCTGATGTAAGTCCAGAATTAATGGTCCTAGCAATTGGTTCTGGAAGCTTAATGTTATCACATGTTAATGATGCTGGATTCTGGATGTTTAAAGAGTATTTTAATCTGACTGTTAAAGAAACTCTTTCAACATGGACAGTAATGGAAACTATCGTTGGAGTAACTGGATTGATAGGTGTTTTAATATTGGATATATTTATATAAAAAATGAAAAATTTACCATCACAAAAACTAAAAGAATTGAATATTGAATTTCCTCCAGCTCCAAAACCTGCAGGTGTATATAAACCTGTATTAGTAGTTGGTAAATTTTTATATGTCTCAGGTCAAGGGCCTGTTAAAATGGATGGAACGCTTTTAAAAGGAAGGTTAGGAGATAATATGACAAAAGAGGATGGTAAATTAGCAGCTAGGCAGGTTGGATTAACAATGTTGTCTTCCATTCAAACACATTTTGGAGATATAGATAAAATTAAAAGAGTAGTAAAGGTACTTGGAATGGTAAACAGCAATCCAAACTTTGAGAATCATCCATATGTAATTAATGGATTTAGTGAATTGATGTCTGATATTTTTGGTGAAGACAATGGGATTGGTGTAAGAAGTGCTGTAGGAATGATTCTTCCAGGAGGAATTCCAGTTGAAATTGAGGCTATGTTTGAATTATACTAAATATCAGAGATGAAACAAGATTGGTATAAAATAAAAAATGCAGAAGACATAATTACTCCTTCTTTAGTTGTTTTTCCTAAAAGAATTGAGCAAAATATTAAACTAATGATAGAGATTGCAGGTGGGACAGATTGTCTTAGGCCTCATATTAAAACTCATAAAATTGCTGAAATAATAAAAATGCAAATAGATTATGGTATAAATAAATTTAAATGTGCAACCGTCTCAGAAGCTGAACTTTTAGCAAAATGTGGAGCTAAAGATATACTCCTTGCTATGCAACCCACAGGAATAAATATCTCCAGATTTCTCAATCTTTTTCAACATTATCCTAACTCAATTTTTTCTACAATTGTCGATAATAATCACTCTGTTAGTAAAATTAATGAAGAAGCTCATAAAAAAGATATTATAGTTCCTTTATGGTTAGATATTAATAGTGGTATGAACAGGACAGGTATAATTCCAAATAATGAAGCTTGTATAGTTTATGAGAAAATAGTTTCATCCTCCAATCTTAAAGCAAAAGGTCTTCATGTATATGATGGTCACATTCGCGAATCTAGTTTTGCAATTCGTAAAGAAATTTGTGATAATGAGTTTAATCTTGTATTAGAACTTAAAAATAAGATAGAAGAAAAGGGAATTAAAATTGAAAAAATTATTGCAGGTGGTACACCTAGTTTTCCTATACATGCAAAAAGAAGTAACATAGAAGTAAGTCCAGGAACTTCTTTACTATGGGATCAGCGCTACGCAAGTGCTTTTGAGGATTTAAAATTTCTTCATGCGGCAGTCCTTATTGGCAGTATAATTAGTAAGCCAGAAAGTAATTTAATTTGCATAAATCTAGGTCATAAATCTGTTGCAGCTGAAATGAACTTTCCTAGATTAAAAATTCTTAATTTAAATAATAGCAAACAGATCAGTCATAGTGAGGAGCATCTTGTTCTTGAATGTAGTGAATCAGATAAACATCCGATTGGAATGATTTGTTATTCAATACCTACTCATATATGTCCAACTGTTCCGAAATACAGTAAGGTGTTTACTATAGATGAAGGTAAAATATCAGGGGAATGGAAAGTAGCTGCTAGAGATTACATTACACAAAATTGATACAAAAACTAATAATTTAAATCATGTTTATTTTTGATGCACATCTTGATCTTGCTATGAATGCTCTTGAGTGGAATAGAGATTTGACTAAAAGTGTTCAGTATATAAGAAAAAGCGAGAAAGGTATGACTGACAAACCTGATAGAGAAAAAAATACTGTTTCTCTAGATGCTATGAGAAAGGGGAACGTTGGTATTTGTGTTGCTACACAAATTGCAGGTTTAAAAAATAAAATTAACCTACAAGGCTGGAACTCTCCAGAACAAGCTTGGGACCAAACTCAACGTCAACTACATTGGTATAAAGAAATGGAACAAAATGGTGAAATGATTCAAATTAATGACTTAAATACTTTAAATAATCATTTGGAAATATGGGAAACAGATTTAACATCTAAAAAGCCAATCGGATATATTTTAAGTTTGGAGGGAGCAGATTCAATAGTAAACATTGACTATCTTGAAAAATCATTTGCTAAAGGTTTAAGAGCAATTGGTCCAGCACATTACGGACCTGGTGTATATGCACATGGAACTGATTCAAATGGAGGTATTGGGTCAAAAGGTAAACAACTAATTAATAAAATTGAGGAACTAAATTTAATACTTGATGTGACTCATCTAAGTGATGTTAGTTTTTGGGAAACTCTAGAAATCTTTAAGGGTCATTTGTGGGCTAGCCATAATAATTGCAGAAAATTTGTAGATCATAATAGACAATTTTCTGATGATCAAATAAAAGAATTGATTAGAAGAAATGGAGTTATTGGTGTTGCACTAGATGCGTGGATGATGGTCCCTAATTGGATAAGAGGAGAATCAACTCCAAAAGGTATGGGAGTAACACTAGATCAAATGATAGAAAATATAGATCATATTTGTCAATTATCAGGAAACTCTTATCATGTTGGGATTGGTACTGATTTAGATGGCGCATTTGGTAAAGAGCAAACCCCAACTGATATTGATACAATTGCAGACCTGCAAAAAGTACCTTCAATGCTTGAAAAAAAAGGTTTTTCAAAAATTGATATAGAAAATATAATGAATAAAAATTTTATTCAATTTTTAAAAAGGGTTTGGTAATTAGTCAGGTTAGCCTTTGATTGATGATATAAAAGATCCTATAGAATCAGTTCCCTTTGATTTTATATTTTTTATAAATGCAGAGCCTATTATAGCTCCTTTGGAATATTTGATTGTAGCCTCAAACGTTTTATTACTTCCAACTCCAAAGCCAATTATCCTTGGAGTTTTAAGATTCATTTTTTCTATTCTCTCAAAATAATGTATCTGCTCAGAGCTAAATGAGTCTTTTGATCCAGTTATGCTGGAAGAACTTACCATATAAATAAAACCTTTTGATATTGAATCAATCTTTTTGATTCTTTCATCTGAAGTCTGAGGGGCAATTAAAAACATATTATAAATTTCATATTTTTCAAATATTACTTTATAATTCTCTTCGTAATAATCAATTGGTAGGTCAGGAATAATTAATCCATCAATTCCAATTTCATTACATTTTTTACAAAATTCTTCAACTCCAAATTGAAGTATAGGATTAAAATATCCCATAATAATTAAAGGAATTGAAACCTTATCTCTAATACCTTCTAGCTGCTCAAACAATACATTTGTATTCATCCCATTCTTAATTGCTTGAGTAGAACTATCCTGAATTGTCGGACCATCAGCTAAGGGATCACTAAATGGTAAACCTATTTCAATCATATCTACACCAGAGTTTTGAAGCTTTAAAATAATATCTACTGTATCATTCAAATTAGGATATCCAGCCGTAAAGTATATGGATAATAATTTTTCTTCCTCTTGTAATTTTTTGTCTATTCTGTTCATCATAAATTAAAATATTCAATATATGTGTTCAAGTCTTTATCTCCTCTTCCTGAAAAATTAACTACAATAATGTCATCAGCTTTAAAATCTAAATAATTAAATGCTGCAAAAGCATGCGCTGTTTCTATCGCAGGAATTATACCTTCAAGTTTTGAAACTTCTAATCCTGCAAGCATAGCATCATTATCAGTAATAGACATAAATTCTGCTCTTTTACTTTCCAATAAATGTGCGTGAAGAGGGCCAACTCCTGGATAATCTAATCCAGCTGATATGGAGTAGGGTTCAATTATTTGACCATCGTTAGTCTGCATTAAAAGAGTTTTACTTCCATGAATAATTCCTGTTTTTCCTAGGACTGAGGTAGCAGCACTTTTACCAGATTCAACACCTTCTCCTGCTGCCTCAACTGAAATTATTTTTACGTTTTGATCTTCTAAATAATGATAATATAATCCAGCTGCATTACTTCCACCTCCAATATTAGCTATTAGGTAATTTGGATTTTCAGTGCCTTCTTTTTCCAATAATTGAGATTTAATTTCTTTAGAAACTACAGATTGAAATTTTGCCACCATATCAGGATAAGGATGAGGTCCAACTACTGATCCAATAATATAATGTGTGGTAATAGGATTATTAATCCAATCTCTAATTGCTTCATTTGTTGCATCTTTAAGTGTCTTACTCCCAGATTCTACTGCAACAACACTTGCCCCTAACATTTTCATTCTAGCTACATTAGGAGCCTGCCTTTTGATGTCAACAGCTCCCATATATATTACACATTCAATGCCAGCCAAGGCACAAACTGTTGCAGTCGCAACACCATGCTGACCAGCACCAGTTTCAGCAATAATTCTTTTTTTTCCTAATCTTTTAGCTAGTAGGATTTGACCTATTGTATTATTAATTTTATGTGCACCAGTATGACATAAATCTTCTCTTTTGAGATAAATTTTACATTTATGCTTATGTGACATTCTTTCAGCAAAATAAAGTGGAGTAGGTCTACCTACATAGTCCTTCAAAAGATTATTATAATCATTTTGAAAATCTTTGTCATTGATTATCTTATTATAATTTTTCTCTAATTCATCAAGGTTAGGAAAAAGCATCTCAGGTACAAAAGCACCGCCATAGTTTCCATAAAATCCTTTATTATCAACTGTATATTTCATTTTTTATTATTTCTATAAAAGTTTTTAATTCTTGAATTTTTTTTAGGTGATTTTCGTTTTCAAATTTACTATTTACATCAATACCATATAATGGTAAATCCATATCAAATAATTTAGAAAGTGATTCAACAGAGTGTAACCCAATCCCTCCACTAATAAAAAACTCCTTTTCCAAATTATATTTTTTTAAATTCTCCCAGTTAAATGATTTACCAGAACCACCAGGAAGTTTTGACTTTGAGTCAAATAAAAATAAATCACTATGATCTTTATATTTTTTTAAAATATTAAAATCAAAATAATCATCTACTCTAAAGGATTTAATTACTTCAATTCCATTGTCTCTAATTTCTTTGCAAAATTCAGGTGACTCTTTACCATGCAATTGAACACATTTAAGTCCATGATCTTCAATTTTATTATATACATATTCAATACTTGAGTTAAAGAAAACACCTGTCTTTTTTATTCCTTTTTTTAATCTTGGAGTTGAATCTTTTACATATCTAATAGATTTTTTCCAAAAAATGTGACCTATGTAATCAGGATTTAATTCCGAAACTTCCTGAATATTTTTATTGTTAAATAATCCGCAAACTTTAAATTTCATCTTCAACCTTTTTAATAAAATCATAGGCTGATTCCATTGGATTAGTAGTTTTCATAAATTTCTCACCAATTAAAAATCCATCGAAACCAATTTCCTTTAGTTTTAAAATTGATTCCACTTTACTGATTCCACTTTCAGATATCTTAACAAATTCGTTAGGGAGCTTATCATATAGTTCGATACTATTGTTTAGATCTATTTCTAAAGTGTCAAGATTTCTGTTATTAACTCCAATTACATCAATGTTATTGCTTGAAATTTTATTTAACTCATCAGCAGAATGAATTTCTAGTAAAACTTCAAGACCCAGGCTTTTTGCTAATGAACTAAAGGTTAAAATTTCTTGATTTGATAAAATTGATGCAATTAATAGTATAGCATCTGAGCCAATCGATTTTGCCTCGATTATTTGATATTCACTTATTATAAATTCTTTTCTTAAAATTGGAATATTTGAAATATCCCTAATATTAACTATATCTTCAATATCTCCATCAAAATATCCTTTATTGGTTAATATTGATAAACCCGCAGCTCCAGCTTTTTGGTATCCTGAGACAACTTTAGATATACTGGATTTATAATTAATATTTTCATTTGAAGGTGATCTTCTTTTAAATTCACAAATAATACCCGATTTACTTGATAAAATTGAACTTTTAAGAGATTTACAGTCTATTTTAAAATACTCACTTTCTTCCAATTCCTTAATCGTATGATTAATCTCTTGAGGTATCAATTCATTTTTTTTATTTTTTACAATTTCACTTAGAATATTCATTGGTTTATTTTTTTAAGTGATTCAAATGCCTTTAATGCACTTTTAGAATCAATTGATTCTTTTGCAAGGTTAAAAGCATCAATTAAACTGATATTTTTAGATGTTGAAATTGCCATTGCAGCATTACAACAAACAACATTTTTTTGATGCTCTGTGGCATTATTATTTAAAATATTCATGAAAATTTTTGCTGAAGAATCAACATCATTACCTCCAATTATATCATTTGCATTAATTGGAAGCAATCCAAGTTGCTCAGGTTTTAAAATAAATTCTTTTTGATTATTATATATTTTGGCATCTCCGGTCAATGATATTTCATCATATCCATCTAATGAATAGATAACAGCAAATTTCTTTTTAGTTTTCTGGAAAAAGTAATTATAAGTTCTAGCAAGTTTAAGGTTGAAAACCCCTACAATTTGCTTAGTTGGTTCAGAAGGATTAACTAATGGTCCTAAGATATTAAAGATTGTTTTTAAACCCAGTTCTTTCCTAACATGAGCAACATTTTTCATTGCAGGATGAAATAAAGGAGCATGGAGAAAACAAATTCCAGATTTATCTATAGACTCCTGAAGTTTGTTTTCATTGTTTGTAAATTTAATTCCAAGATGTTCTAATACATTACTTGAGCCACATCCTGAAGAAACTCCATAATTTCCATGTTTTGCTACATTAACACCTGCTCCAGCAGTTACAAATGAAGCTAAGGTTGAAATATTAAAAGTGTCTTTTTCATCACCTCCTGTTCCACAAAGATCTATTGCATCAAACTGATTTAAATCTATATGTATACAGAGATCAAGAAGTACTTCTCTGAAACCTTCCAACTCATCAAGCGTTATATTTCTCATCATATAGACAGTCAAAAAACTTGATATTTGACTATTATTAAGTTTTCCTTCGGAGATATCAATAATAAGTTGTTTTGATTCCTCTTTAGAGAGTGTTTGATATTTTGTTAGTCTGTTTAAAATATTTTTCATGAATTATTTACCCAATTTTTTAGAATTTCTTTTCCATTTGGAGTAAGAATTGACTCTGGATGGAATTGAACTCCTCTTATATTATATTTTTTATGTCTTAAAGACATGATGTTTCCATTTTTATCAAATGATGTAGCTTCTAAATCATCTGGTAATGGGTGTTTTACTATCCATGAATGATATCTTCCAACAGAAATCATTTTAGGAATATTTGAAAATATATAATCATCTTTTATAATTTCAATTTCCGTTGCAACTCCATGGTAAACAGTATCTAGATTTTCAATTTCTCCTCCAAATACTTCAGCTATAGCTTGTTGTCCAAGACAGACTCCTAAAAAGTTTTTTGATTGAGAATACTTTAAAATAACTTCTTTTAAATCTCCTGATTCACTAGGAATTCCTGGTCCAGGAGAGATTACTATATTCTCATAACCATCAATTTCCTTAATATCTATATTATCATTACGTCTAACTAGTACCTTACAATTTAGCTCTTCTAAATAAGACACAAGGTTATAAGTAAATGAATCATAATTGTCTATAAGAAATACTTTTTTCATTTTATTAATTCTGCATTTTTTAAAGCTTTATCTAGAGCACCTAGTTTATTATAAACTTCTTGTAGCTCTTTTTCAGGCTGGGAATCAATAACAATACCTGCACCAGCTTGATAATTTAATATGTTGTTTTGACTTAAAAAAGATCTAATAATAATTGCATGATTAAAATTTCCTTTAAAATCAATATAACCTATAGCTCCACCATAAAAGTTTCTATTAACTTTTTCATATTTATCAATTAATTTAAGTGCCATATGTTTTGGAGCTCCACTTAATGTTCCTGCAGGAAATGTATCAGCAACAACTTGAAAAGATTTAGTGTTCTTTTTTAATCTAGCGGTAACCTTTGAAACCAAATGAATTACATGTGAATAAAATTGGATTTCTTTATTTTTTTCAACTTTAACATTATTCCCATTTCTTCCTAGATCATTTCTTGCAAGATCAACTAACATAACATGTTCTGAATTCTCTTTAGGATCTTTAAACAAATCTTCTGCAATTTTCTTATCATTTATATCGTTACCAGTTCTTTTAAAAGTTCCTGCAATAGGGTGAATTTCTGCTATTCCATCATTTATTATAATCTGAGCTTCAGGGGAACTTCCGAATATTTTAAAATCACCGTAATCAAAAAAGAATAGGTATGGTGAAGGGTTTATAGATCTTAAAGACCTGTATACATTAAATTCATCACCTTCAAATTTTTGCTTAAACCTTCTTGATAGAACTAGTTGAAATACATCTCCCCTTTTACAATGAGCTTTTGCTTTATTCACATACTCTATGAAATCATTATCTGATATATCTGAAGTTTTTTTTCCAATATTATTATAGCCAAAAACAGGGTAGCTTTTAGAAATTAATATATTTTCAATAGTTTCTAGATTATTTTCTTTATCAAATGAATTACAAAAAATATGAGCCTCATGATTATATAAGCTAATAGCTATTATATTTTGATATAACCCATAAAATATATCGGGGATATTAAGGTCTTCTTTATCTTCAGACAAGGAAATATTTTCAAAATATTTTATAGCCTCATGAGAAACAAAACCAAATAACCCATTATTTACAAATGTATGTTCATTCTGATCTATATCGAAGTTGTCTAAATATTTATGAATGATGTCAGGGATATTTAGACTTTGTTTTAATTTTTCTGATGAGATCTTTCCATCTGGAAATTTTTCTTCTAAAACAAAATCCTTGATCTTTATAGATCCGATTTCATTAAAACATATAAAAGAGAAGTTATTGTTTGAAGACCTGTAATCACTACTTTCAAGTAATAAGCTATTAGGAAAAACATCCCTTATTTTAAGATAAACTTCAACAGGAGTTATAGTATCAGCTATAATCTTCTTATGATAACTATTTAATTTATATTTTCTCATAACTGCAAAAAAAAAGCTTGTCGTGAGACAAGCCTATATAATAAATAATGTATGGTTAATTCACGAACAGTTAACTATTCCCAATCCACCAAACAAAATTATTAGTTTTCATTGCTACAAATATAGAATAATAAAGCACTCATGCAAAATTTTGTTAAATGAAACTTATTTTATTAATAATTTTAAATTAAATTCGAAAAAATTTCAAATGATAGATTTAAATCAACAAGAGTTATCACAAAAGTTAGAAAATGATGATAAGGCATTTCTTCTTGACGTAAGAACTCAAGAGGAATATGATGAATCTCATATACCTAATTCAACCTTAATTGACATTAAAAACCCTAAAAGTTTTTTAGAGGGTATAGAAAATCTTAATAAAGACTTAAACTATTATGTTTATTGTCATTCAGGAGTTAGAAGTGTTCAAGCATGTCAAATAATGAAAACATTTGGAATTACTAATGTTTACAATCTATTAGGAGGGATTTCTGAATGGAGTGGACCATTAGCTCAAGATTAATAAATGAAGAAAATATATAGATTTTTTGAAAAGTATGGAATGAATGTTTGTCAAAGAATGTCTCAGGCTATAGGCATATACCCGAGAAAAATAAGAATGTTTTTTATTTATCTTTCTTTTTTTACTGTTGTCCTAGGATTTATTCTATATTTGACCTTTGCTTTATTTTTCAAAATAAAAGACTTAATAATAATTAACAGAAAAACAGTTTTTGATTTATAATTATGGAAATACAAGATAAGATTGGATTAGATGAAAGAATAAATGAAGCATTCCAGCCTATATCAAGTTTTTGGGAAGGACTTATTTTACATGAATTTTTTGGTACAGGAATTCCAACTATAATTTTATTATTAGTTGGTGGAGCTATATTTTTTACATTTTACTTTGGTTTTATTAATATAAGAGGTTTTGGACTTTCAGTTAAAACGGTAATGGGAAGATATGATGACCTTGATCAAGAAAGATCTAATAATGGAGAAGTTAGTCATTTTCAAGCCTTAGCTACTGCTGTTTCAGGTACAGTTGGAAATGGTAATATTGCTGGTGTTGCAATGGCTATTGCAATCGGAGGTCCTGGTGCTACTTTTTGGATGATTTTATGTGGATTGATTGGAATGTCAACAAAGTTTGTAGAGTGTACACTTGGAGTTAAGTATAGGGATGTTGGTTCAGATGGAACAGTTTATGGTGGTCCAATGTATTATTTATCAAAAGGTTTAAAAGAAAAGGGTTTTGCAAAATTAGGAAAGACACTTGCTGTAATTTTTGCGATTTTATGTATAGGGGCTTCCTTTGGTGGTGGAAATGCTGCACAGTCAAATCAAGCTGCTTTGCAAATGGTTAGTCTTTTTGGTATTAGCGGTGGTGGTGCTAGGACTATTATTGGAATAATAATGATGATAGTGGTTGGTGTAATTATAATTGGAGGAATAAAACGAATAGCTTCTGTTACTGAAAAAATTGTACCATTTATGGCAGTTATGTATGTCCTCGCCTGTCTATATATTATTTTTTCTAATTTATCAGTTGTTGATGATGCTTTTGCAATGATTATTAATCAGGCTTTTGCCCCCACTGCTGCTGTTGGTGGATTTATAGGTGTTTTAGTTCAAGGGTTTAGAAGAGGAGCATTTTCAAATGAAGCAGGAGCTGGTTCTGCTTCTATAGCTCACTCAGCAGTTATTACAAGTTATCCTGCTTCAGAAGGATTAGTTGCTTTACTTGAGCCATTTATTGATACAGTTGTGATTTGTACAATGACAGCCCTTGTTATTATAATATTTAATGGTGATAATAGCTTATTTACTTATGGAAACCTTGTTGAAGGATCAACAGCTGTTATGGTAAGAGGTCAAGAGTTAGAAGGTGCTGGCTTGACATCTGCAGCTTTTTCTGAATATATTTCTTTTTCTGGTCCATTTTTAGCTTTAGCAGTTGTTTTATTTGCTCTTTCTACTATGATTTCATGGTCCTACTATGGACTTCAGTCTTGGGTGTATGTGTTTGGAAAAGGAAAAGTTTCAGATCTAACATATAAAATTCTATTCTTAATATTTATAGTTATAGGTGCTGCAGGGGATATGTCATCTGTATGGGCATTTTCTGATGCAATGATTCTTGCTTTGGTTTTTCCAAATATGATAGGTTTATTTATATTATTCCCAAAAGTTAAAGAAGAGCTTCAAAAGTATGTTAATGCAATTTCAGCAAAAAAATCTAGCTAAGATTCAATACAATTCTTTATATTTGCCACCAAAATAGAAGATAATGCTAATTATACCTATTAAAGATGGTGAAAATATAGATAAAGCTCTTAAGAGATTTAAACGTAAGTTTGATAAGACTGGTGTTATGAGATCTCTTAGAGAAAGAAAGCAATTTGTTAAACCATCTATTGAAAACAGAGCAAAGATTCTTAAAGCTCGTTATGTTCAAAAACTTAAAGATCAAGAAAACCTTTAATTACCTTAAACTTTTTGAAATACATCGTAACTTTGATGTAGATGCTAATTGATAAATTTATAGATTATTTAAGTCTTGAGAAATCATATTCTCCAAATACAATTAATGCTTATTATAAAGATTTAAAAGATTTTGAAAATTTTTCAAAGTCCAATTTCGATAATATAAATATTGAAGAATCCAATTATTCAATAATAAGATCTTGGATAGTAGAATTGGTTAATATTGGTAATTCTAATAGAACAGTTAATAGAAAAATATCATCTCTTAAATCATTTTTTAAGTTTTTGATAAAAACAGATTCAATAAAAATATCTCCTTTAGATCAGCATATGCCTTTAAAGCAGAAAAAGAAAATACAGGTTCCCTTCTCTAAAGAAGAAATTTCTTCCTTGTTAGATAGTGACTATTTTCCTGATTCCTATAAAGGTTTACTTCAAAAAACAATTATTTCATTTTTTTATTTCACAGGAGTTAGGAGGGTTGAACTTATAGAATTAAAAGAAAGTAATCTTGATTTAAAGTCAGGAGTAGTAAAAGTTTTAGGAAAGAGGAATAAGGAAAGAATAATTCCCCTTTTACCAAAAATCAAAAATCTTCTAGTAGAATATATATCTGAAAGAAATAATATCATTCCTAAACTGGAATATGATTTAGTTTTTCAATCTAATAAAGGATTTAAATTATCTGAAAAATATGTCTATAGAACTGTCTCAGAATATTTCAAATTAGTTTCTTCCAAAACTAAAAAAGCACCACATGTATTAAGACATAGTTTTGCAACTCATTTAATAAACGAGGGTGCAGACATTAACTCTGTTAAGGAGCTTTTAGGTCATGCTAGTTTATCGGCAACCCAAATCTATAGTCATACCAGTATGGAAAAAATAAAGGAAGTTTTTCAGAAAACTCATCCAAGAGCAAAGTAGAATAATTAATAATTATTTTGGATTTTTGCTTTGATACAGCATAAAAAAACATTTATTTTGCAGTTCGATTTATGTTAAGCCGATATAGCTCAGCTGGCTAGAGCAGCTGATTTGTAATCAGCAGGTCGTGGGTTCGAGTC
>CAYTIE010000003.1:54794-73918 GCA_964437815.1 uncultured Flavobacteriaceae bacterium | reverse complement strand
GACTTAACCAAACATCTCACGACACGAGCTGACGACAGCCATGCACCACCTGTGATCATGTCTTTGAGCAAGCTCGCAGAGGGCTCTGCTTTCACAGAGCTTTCATGAACATGTCAAGCCCAGGTAAGGTTCTTCGCGTTGCATCGAATTAAACCACATGTTCCACCGCTTGTGCGGGTCCCCGTCAATTCCTTTGAGTTTCAGCCTTGCGGCCGTAGTCCCCAGGCGGAGTACTTAACGCGTTAGCTACGATACCGAAGGGGTCGAATCCTCCGACATCAAGTACTCATCGTTTACGGCGTGGACTACCAGGGTATCTAATCCTGTTCGCTACCCACGCTTTCGTCCCTCAGTGTCAGTTGATTATTAGTGATCTGCCTTCGCAATTGGTATTCTGTGTAATATCTATGCATTTCACCGCTACACTACACATTCTAATCACTTCATAATAACTCAAGATAACCAGTATCAAAGGCAATTCTACAGTTAAGCTGCAGGATTTCACCTCTGACTTAATTATCCACCTACGGACCCTTTAAACCCAATAATTCCGGATAACGCTTGGATCCTCCGTATTACCGCGGCTGCTGGCACGGAGTTAGCCGATCCTTATTCTTACAGTACCGTCAAGCTTTCTCACGAGAAAGTTTTTCTTCCTGTATAAAAGCAGTTTACAACCCATAGGGCATTCATCCTGCACGCGGCATGGCTGGATCAGACTATCGTCCATTGACCAATAATCCTTACAGCTGCCTCCCGTAGGAGTCTGGTCCGTGTCTCAGTACCAGTGTGGGGGATCTCCCTCTCAGGACCCCTACCTATCGTTGCTTAGGTGAGCTTTTACCTCACCTACTAGCTAATAGGACGCATGCCCATCTTTTACCGCCTGAGCTTTTATTATTAAATCATGCGAAAAAATAATTGTATAGGATATTAATCAAAATTTCTCTTGGCTATCTCCTAGTAAAAGGTAAGTTGCATACGCGTTACGCACCCGTTCGCCGGTCGCCATCAGATTGCAAGCAATCTATGCTGCCCCTCGACTTGCATGTATAAGGCCTGCCGCTAGCGTTCATCCTGAGCCAGGATCAAACTCTTCGTTGTAGTATTATAAATAATTTTACGACTCTTAAATTGACTTTGTTTCAGAATGGTTTACTTAGTTCGTATCTAATTTGATACGCGCTGTCATTTCAATATTTTCAATGAACTTGCAAAAAATCTTTTTGCGGCTGCAAATATAGCACCTTTTTGTTGTTAATAACAACAATACTTTGATTTTTTTATGGACTCAAAATTATAAAAATTTAAAGTACTTATTTATAGTAATTTATGTTATTTGTTAACAACTTTTTTAACTACTTTTTTGCTTTCCAATGATTGTATAGTGAGTCAAGATTAAAATCAAGAGCATAATCTTGTTTTTCAAGGGATCCTTCTGAAAAAGATCTTTGAAGTATATCCTCAATTAGGTAGTCTTCATAATTATCAAATGGACTATATTCATCTTTCAAAGAAATATTAAATAAAGAAGCAGTTGTCTGATATATAAATGCTCTAATTCTGTTCCTATATTCGGAAACTATAGTATGTGCAGTCAAACCAGTTTGTCTATTTAATAATCTAACTAAGATTCTTCCTTGAGATCTAGAAAGTTTTTTTAATTCTTCTGAAAACTCATTATAGGTAAACTTTTCTAATGTTTTTAGATATCTTCTTTTTTTTCTTTTGGATTTTATTTGAGCTAGTCTAGAATCAATTACAGCCATTCTTTCAGCAGAAAGCTTGGCATAAGGGTATACTTTTTTAACTCTATATCTTAAAATCACATATCTTTTTATCTCATCATCATTATTAAACCTAAGAGGTTGAAACACTTGAACTTCATCTAGCATAAACGTATTTGTTGGAATTGAGTCTCCTGGAAACAAGAAATCAAGATCTTCATCAATTTCTTGAGATGATAAATTTGTGATAAATAAAAATGCAATAAATGAAAAAAAATATTTCATTGTACAAATTTAATAAGATGTTTATTATTTATTGTTAATTTTGAATCTTTTACATAAACTATGAAAGTACTAAATAATAAATCACTAAAATTCTTGGAGGAATATCTTAATAATGCTTCTCCAACTGGATACGAATCAAATGGTCAAAAAATATGGATGAAATATTTAAAACCCTATGTAGATGATTTCCTAACAGATAATTATGGAACAGCTGTGGGAATAATTAATCCAGATAAAAAATATAAAGTTGTAATTGAAGGACACTCTGATGAAATTTCATGGTATGTAAATTATATTACAGATAATGGTCTAATTTACGTTATAAGAAATGGTGGAAGTGACCATCAAATAGCTCCATCAAAATGGGTTAATATCCACACTAAAAAAGGAATTGTAAAAGGTGTTTTTGGATGGCCAGCAATTCATACAAGAGATTATACTAAAGAAGCTCCTCCAAAAATTGATAACATATTTATTGATATAGGAGCTAAAGACAAAAAGGAAGTTGAAAAAATGGGAGTTCATGTCGGATGTGTTATAACTTATCCTGACTCTTTTCAGATTATTAATAAAAATAAATTTGTTTGTAGAGCTATTGACAATAGGGCTGGCGGATTTATGATTGCTGAAGTTGCTAGACTTTTAAAAGAAAAAAAAGTTAAGCTACCATTTGGTTTATATATAACAAACTCAGTTCAAGAAGAGATTGGATTAAGAGGTGCTGAGATGATTACGAATACTATAAAACCTGATGTTGCAATAGTTACTGATGTATGTCATGATACCTCGACCCCTATGATAGAAAATAAAAAAGAAGGTGATGTTAAGATTGGAAAAGGACCAGTAATTTCATATGCTCCTGCAGTGCATAATAATCTAAGAGAAAAAATTATTAAAACTGCTAATTTAAAAAAGATTCCTTTTCAGAGACTTGCTTCTTCTAGATATACTGGAACAGATACTGATGCATTCGCATATAGTAATGGAGGTGTTCCATCAGCACTTATTTCTTTACCATTAAGATATATGCATACTACAGTAGAAATGGTTCAAAGAGAAGATGTAGAAAATGTGATAAGACTTATCTTTGAGACTCTTAAAAACATTAAGGCTAATGAAAGCTTTAATTATTTTAATTAATCTAGTTTATTTTCTTGACTCCCATATTGTAAAGAGTGAACCCAAAAATATCTGAGTATTGTTCAATTACTTTAGATAAAGGAGTTCCAGAACCATGACCAGCATCTTTTTCTATACGAATTAAAACTGGATTAGCACCTATATTTTTATCTTGAAGATGAGCTGCAAACTTAAATGAGTGAGCAGGAACAACTCTATCATCATGATCTCCTGTAGTAATAAGAGTAGCAGGATACTCTGTATTTTCTTTAACATTATGAACTGGAGAATAACCTAATAAATATTTAAACATTTCCTTAGATTCATCTGATGTTCCATAATCAAATGCCCAGCCTGCTCCAGATGTAAATTTATGGTATCTCAACATATCAAGAACTCCAACTGCAGGTAAAGCAACTTTCATTAAATCAGGTCTTTGAGTCATTACTGCGCCTACAAGTAAACCACCATTTGAGCCTCCTCTTAATGCTAAATAATCAGAGGATGTGTAATTTGAGGAAATTAGATATTCACCAGCAGCTATAAAGTCATCAAAAACATTTTGTTTATTAAGTTTTGTTCCTGAATTATGCCATTTTTTTCCATACTCACCTCCACCTCTAATATTTGGGACAGCGTATACACCTCCCAAATCCATCCATACTGCATTAGTAACACTAAAGCCAGGTGTTCTACTAATATTAAAACCACCATAACCATATAGAATAGTTGGGTTTTTTCCATTTAAAATCAAATCTTTTTTATGGGTTATAATCATAGGTACTTTAGTGCCATCTTTAGATTTATAAAAAATTTGCTTAGAAACATATTCGGAAGAATTAAATTTAATTTCTGGTTTCCAATATAAATCATACTCTCCATTTTCTGGATTAAAGAAATATATGTTTCCTGGAGTATAATAGTTTGAAAATGAAAAATATAATTCTTTTTGTTCTTTTTCTCCATAGAATCCACTAGAACTACCTATACCTGGCAACTCTATCTCTCTTACTAAATTTCCATCATAATCATATTGATAAACTTTAGAAATTGCATCAACTAAATACTTAGCAAAAAAGTATCCACTCCCACTACTAACTGAAAAAACATTTTCACTTTCTGGAATAACATCTTTCCAATATTTTCGGTTTAATTTTTTTACTGTTGTCTTAACCAATCTTTTATTTGGTGCATTAAAATTTGTGAAAATGTAAAAAGTGTCACCATCTGTTTCAACAATGTTATTATCAGTTGTCTCGTCATCACTAATTACCTGGATTCTATTTGGGTTTTTTACTATATCAATCATAAAAAGTTTATTCCCATCAGTTAAATTTGAAGCTGTAATAAATAAAAATTTATTATCATCTGATACACTTGAATAAACGTATCTGTACTTATCTTTGCCATCTCCAAAAACTAGATTATCAAATTTTTGACTTTCACCTAATCTATGATAGTATAGCTTATGTCTATCTGTATAGTCACTAAGTTCGCTTCCTTTAGGTTTATCATATGAAGAATAAAAAAATCCATCATTTCCTTTCCATGAAATTCCACTAAACTTAATATTTGTTAGTGTGTCTCCAATTATTTCTTTGGATTCAGTGTCCATTACTATTGCCTTTCTCCAATCACTTCCACCTTCAGAGATTAGGTAAGAAACTAGTTTGCCATTTTTTGAAAAATAAAGACCTGTAAGAGATATTGTTCCATCCTCTGAAAAGGTGTTTGGATCTAAGAAAACTTCTTCCTCAGAATTAGCTTTTTTTCTGTAAACTACATATTGATTTTGTAAACCATCATTTTTGTAATAATAAAGATAATCACCTTCATGATATGGGCTAGTCTGCTTTTCATAGTTCCAAATTTTAGTCAATTTATCTTTTAATTTATTTTTATATGGAATTGAATTTAGATAATCAAAAGTGACATCATTTTGAGTATCAACCCATTTCATTGTCTCTGAGGAGAGATCATTCTCAAGCCATCTATATGGATCTTCAATATTAGTTTCAAAATATGAATCAACTACAACTTTCTTTTCAGTTATAGGATAATCTATCTTAGTTACCGTATTACAAGAAATTAATAATAGATATAAAAGTGGAAGAAATTTATTCATAGTTCTAATATTTATTTTAATAACAATTTATTTATCTTTTTTATAAGTGAAGGCCCTTGGTAGATAAAGCCAGTATATATCTGTATTAAATCAGCTCCACAATTAATCTTTTCAATTGCATCCTCAGGACTCATTATACCTCCAACTCCAATTATTGGAAAATCTTTAGCTAAATTTTTCCTAAGATACCTAATAATTTCATTACTTTTTTTATTTAATAATTTACCACTTAAACCACCTTTTTCGTTTTTATATACAGATGTTATTCCCTCCCTTGAAATAGATGTATTTGTAGCAATAACTCCATCTATTTCTAAATCCAAGATGATAGAGATAATATCATTGAGTTGATTATTAGTTAAGTCAGGTGATATTTTAAGCAGAATAGGTTTTTTTTTATTCTGCCTCTGATTATATTCTACCAATTTTTGAAGTAAAGGCTTCAATAAATCCTTATTGTGCAGTTTTCTAAGGTCTTTAGTGTTTGGAGAACTAATGTTTACTGCAAAGTAGTCAACATAATCATAGAGGCTAGATAGACATTTTAAATAGTCTTTATAACCTTCTTTATTATCTGTAAAAGAGTTTTTACCAATGTTAGCTCCTACGATTATATCTCTTTCTTTTTTAAGATTATTGGCAACTTCTTTTAAACCTTTATTATTAAATCCAAGTCTATTAATCATTGACTTATTCTCTACCAGCCTAAAAATTCTTTTTTTTGGATTACCAGGCTGAGGTAATGGAGTAACAGTTCCAATTTCAATAAACCCAAATCCAAAGTTTGAAAATTCATCATAGTATTCTGCATTTTTATCAAATCCTGCTGCTAATCCAACTGGATTCTTAAATTTTATTCCAAATACTTCCCTCTCAAGCGATTTATCTGAAACCAAATAGTATTTTCTCATCATCAAAGATGACAAAGGAATTAAATTAAAAAACTTGATTGATTTTGTTGAAAATTCATGTATTGCTTCGGCGTCAAATAAAAATAAAAGGTTCCTTATTAATTTATACATTTAACTTACTTGACATTTCAAGAGATATAGCAGCCTTTTCAATTTTTAGTTTTCCTGCCATTGTTTCAACTACACAAGTATTATTTTTATTGTCAAACTCTATAACCCTAGCATGAATACCACTCTTTGTAATTATTCTATCACCTCTTTTAAGATTACTCAAAAAGTTTTTTTCCTTTTTATTTCTTCTACTTTGGGGAATTATTATAAAAAAAAGAAAAACAAATGCTATTAAAAGTAAGAAGGGTAATTGAGACTCCATTATTATTTATTTATAGGATTAACAAATGCTTGTATCCTTAACATCTCTCCACCAGTTGCTGTATTCGCTGAAATTTTCACCATCTTCTGTTGTAAATTAGGCCTGCCTGTTGTATCAAAATTCACCTCTATCTCTCCAGTTTCTCCAGGTTTAATCGCTACGTTCTTAGGGTATTTTGGAACAGTACAGCCACAACTTCCTCTAGCATCTACAATATATAAATCATTTTGACTTGTATTTGTAAAGGTAAAAACTGTTTTAGCTATTTCACCCTCATTAACATTTCCAAAATCATGAAAAATTCTATCAAAAGTAATTTCAGCATATTTACGATCTTTTGATATTTGGGTCTGATCTTCATTAATATTTATTTTTTTTGAAGCTGATTCATTACAAGCAAAAAAAGAAAATAAGATGGTAATTAAAATAAGTCTTTTCATATTCCTCAAAATTAATAAAATTTAAGTAATAAGACCCCTCCCAGTTTTTGAAATTGTTCCATCCTCAGTAAGATCTTTTATTATTTTATCTAGAACCCCATTTATAAACACACTACTTTTAGGAGAAGAATACTCTTTGGATATTTCTATATATTCATTAATAGTAACTTTAACAGGTATTAAGGGGAAATATATTAACTCTGCTATAGCAGAAATTAAAATAGCTAAGTCTATTTGAGCAATCCTTTTAGTGTCCCAATTTGGAATCCTACCATCTAAAAAAGATTTCAGTTTATTATTGTTATCAAAAACTTGTTTAATTAGTTTTTCTCCAAAAGTAATTTCCTCTTCATAATCCTTTATATTAGGAATCTTAAATGAGTTTTTTTTATTTACATCAAGATCTTTTACTATAGAAATTATATAAGAATTTATAATTGGTATATCATCTGTCCAAGTAATATTTTGATCCTGGATAAAATCATATAAAATTTCTGAGCTCCAAATTATCTCAGAAAAAAAGTAGATAAAAGAGTCTAAATGTTCATTATCTATTATATTTTTCTTAGAAATATCATTTTCAATAAACCTTTTTTTAATATCATCAATATAATTAGAGTTTGATTCCCAATTAATTATCATCTCCCTTTTTTCTGGAATATTTAGGTTACAAAGAAAATTGATATAAGGGTTATCTAAAATAATTTCAAAAGACTGTTTTGTCGTTTGAATTGAAAAGAAATGGTCTCTAATTTCTTTAATAAGATCAATCGAACAGTAAAGTAAATCCAAGGAATTAGAGATGCTATTTCTAAAGTCCAGTATATTTTTATCAAAGTCATCTTCTAGAATTGAATTTGAATAAACAAATTGAATAACTCGACTTCGAATATACCTTCGATTAATAATTTTAAAGAACATATAGCAAAATAAATAATTTTTTCAATTCTTATTACTATTAAATCACAAATTTTTAATAAGCTTATATTTGTAAGATTCTAATGAAAGAACTAAGAAAATTAAACAAATATCTCTATAAATATAGATTTAAACTTCTAGCTGGATTATTAATTACAATTGTTTCAAGAATTTTTTCGCTTGTTACGCCAAGATTTGTTGGTGATTCTCTTACATTGATAGAAAATTATATCTCTAATAATTCTATAGTTGTAGGCGATTTACGACAAACATTATTCATCAATATCTCTATAATAATTGGAGCATCACTAATTGCAGGGTTCTTTACTTTTTTAATGAGACAAACTATAATAAATGTTTCTAGATATATTGAATTTGATATTAAAAATGAAATCTTCTCTCACTACCAAACCTTAGATCAGGACTTCTACAAAAAGAATAGAACTGGTGACTTAATGAATAGAATAAGTGAAGATGTAAGTAGAACAAGGATGTATTTTGGACCAGTATTAATGTATAGTACTAATGCTGTAGTTTTATTTGTAGTAATTATCTCCTATATGTTTACTATAGAGCCAAAGTTAACTCTATATACTCTTATACCTCTTCCGCTTTTATCAATTATTATTTATAAAATAAGTAATATTATTAATATAAAAAGCACTAAAGTTCAAGAGAGTCTATCTGATTTATCTTCACATTCTCAACAGAGCTTTAGTGGTATTTCAATATTAAAGTCTTTTAATATCCAACAAATTATATACAACCAATTTGATAAATTGTCATATATAAGTTTCAAAAACAACTTAAGTCTAGCAAAAGTTCAAGCTTGGTTCTTCCCTTTGATAATATTTCTTATTGGATTAAGTAACCTAATAGTAATATATATAGGTGGAAACCTATACATAAACGATAGGATTGAAATTGGTGTGGTTGCTGAATTCATAATATATGTTAACATGCTTACATGGCCTGTTACTCTAGTTGGATGGGTTACTGCAACTGTTAAACAAGCAGAAGCATCACAAAAAAGAATTAATGAATTTTTAAATGAAAACAGTAGTATCAAGGATGGATTAAAATCATTAAACCTAAATAAAGCATTTGATATCAAATTTCAAAACGTAAACTTTATATATAAAAAGACTGGAATTAAAGTTTTTAACTCCTTTAATCTAAAAATTACAAAAGGCGAAAAACTGGGTATTATTGGTAATGTTGGATCTGGGAAAACAACTCTTTTAGATTTAATTTCAAGGATCTATGATCCAGATAAAGGAGAAATAACTTTTGATAACAATAACATTAAAGATTATAAAACTGAAGACATAAGGGGTAAAGTAAGTTATGTTCCGCAAAATAATTTTCTATTTTCAGATTCAATCGAAAAAAATATTGGATTTGGAAATATTAATGCTAATCATGATAAAGTCATAGATGCTGCTAAAAAATCAGAAATTCACGATGAAATAACAAAATTTAAAAATGGTTACCAAACAATCCTTGGGGAAAGAGGAGTAACTCTTTCTGGAGGTCAAATTCAGAGAGTTTCAATTTCGAGATCATTTCTAAAAGACGCATCTATATTCTTATTTGATGATTGTTTTTCATCACTTGATTCTGATACAGAAGAAAAAATAATTTCAAACCTTAATAGATATTTTAAGAATAAAACGGTAGTTATTGTTAGCCATAGATTGTCTTGTTTAAAATATTCAGATAGAATAATTGTGTTAAAGGAAGGTAAAATTATTCAAGAAGGAAATCATTCAAAATTAATTGGAATAGAAGGATACTATAAAGATTTGTATTATAAGCAAATGAAAGAATAATACTATGGATATTTGATTATATTTGAAGAAAAAAAATGGAAAATAAAAATGAATATAATGTTGAAGAAATATTTTCTAAGGTTTTAAGAGCTGGAAGAAGAACTTATTTTTTTGATGTAAGAGAAACTAAGGCAGGAGATTACTACCTAACAATAACTGAAAGCAAGAAGTTCACTAACGAAGATGGTACATTCTACTATAAAAAACATAAAATCTATCTATATAAAGAAGATTTTGATGATTTTAACTCATCCTTAAACGAAACTTTTGATTTTATAATTGAAAAGAAAGGAAAAGAAGTTATTAGCGATAAGCATGATAAAGATTTTGAATCTAAAAAGAAAGAGGATATTTCCGATAAAGAAATTAAAAATATTGGTGATAAAGATGAAAAACAATCTGATGATGATAGCTCAAAAGATTTTGCAGATGTTGATTTTGAAAACGATGATAAAGAATGAAATTATTCCTATGAGATACCTATTAACTCTTTTTTTACTTTCAACTTTTTACATAAATGCTCAAGTTTCACTAGACTATTATCTCGATGATAACATAGAGTATAATGTTAATATCCCAACACCAAAAAGTATTATTGGTCATGAAGTTGGTGAATGGCATGTGAGTCATGATAAGCTTAGTCAATATGTAATTAAATTGTCAGAAGTATCATCTAGGATAAAACTAATAAATAGAGGTAAGACATATGAAGACAGGCCTTCTTGGCTTTTAATTTATACTAGTGAGGAAAATCATTCTAAACTAAATGAAATTCAAAATAAACACCTACAATTATCTAATTCTCCTGGAATTAAAGTTGACTTCAGTGAAATGCCTATTGTAGTTTATCAGGGATTCTCTGTTCATGGTGATGAGCCTAGTGGCGCAAATGCTAGCTTACTTTTAATGTACCATCTAGCTGCTAGTGAAGACACTAGAACTAAAGAGATTCTTCAAAATACTATAATATTGGTCGACCCAAGTTTTAATCCAGATGGTTTACAAAGGTTTTCTCAATGGGCTAACAGTAACAGAAGTATGAATCTTAATCCAGATTCAAATGATAGAGAATATAATCAAATTTTTCCTAGAGGAAGAACTAATCATTATTGGTTTGATTTAAATAGAGATTGGCTTCCAAATCAATTGCCTGAAACAAATGCAAAAGTCAAAACTTTTACTGAATGGCTTCCAAATATTTTAACAGACCACCATGAGATGGGAACCAATTCTACTTTCTTCTTTCAACCAGGTGTCCCTCAAAGGAAGAATCCACTTATATCAGACACAAATCAAAAACTTACAAAGAAAATAGGAACTTATCATGAAGAGGCATTAAATAATATTGGATCACTTTATTATTCTGAAGAAGATTATGATGACTTCTTTTTTGGAAAAGCATCTACATATCCTGACGTTAATGGAAGTATAGGTATATTATTTGAACAAGCAAGTTCTAGAGGTCATATTCAGAATACTGATAATGGTCTTTTAACTTTTCCATTCACAATAAAAAACCAATTAACTGCAGCATTTTCTACACTTAAAGCTGCAAATGAAATGAGAGTTGAGTTGTTAACTTATATGAAGAGTTTTTATGATAATGAATTTTCAAAATCATCAAAAGATAACTCATATATAGTATTTGGTAAAAATAAGGATGAATCTACAGTATATCACCTAGCTAAAATTCTTAAAAGCCACAAGATTAAATTTAATAAGCTAAGAGAAGATATAACAATTAACAAAATTAAATTTATTAGAGATAATAGCTATGTGGTTCCTCTTAATCAAAATAAGAGAACACTTATAAAAGCAATGTTTAATACACAAACAAAATTTGCTGACAGTTTATTTTATGATGTTTCTGCATGGACTTTTCCTTTAGCATTTAATGTCAATTATTCTAAAACAAACTCTTCAAAATTACTAGGAGATGAAGTGACAAGTTTATCAAACAAGTCAGGTTCTGTTGAAAATAAATCAGACTATGCATATGTTTTTGAAGCTCATGAATACTATGCTCCATCAGCAGTTTACGAATTATTAAAAAGAGACATTAGAGTTAAAGTTGCAACTAGAAAGTTCTCAGTTGACGGCAAGAATTATGATTATGGAACATATTTAGTTCCAGTTCAAAATCAATCTTTAAATTCAGATGAGATATATAAACTATTAATGAAAGTATCAGAAGAAACTTATATAGACATAAAAGCTCCTTCAACCGGAATTACATTAGGTATAGATTTAGGTTCTGATTATTTCAAAAAAATAGAAACACCAAAAGTAGCCATGTTAGTTGGAGAAGGTGTTAGAAGTTATGATGCAGGAGAGATATGGCATTTATTAGATACTAGATATAAAATACCTCTTACTAAAATTGATATAAAAGATTTGAGATCTATAGATTTATCTAATTATACTCATTTTATTCTGCCTGATTATACGGGAAATGATTTAAAATCATTCAAGGGTAAAATTGAATCATTTATTTCTAATGGTGGTAATTTAATTGGATATAGGAACTCAATTAATTGGATATCCAATAATATTTCAGAAGTAAACCTAAAGTCAAATGATTTAAATGCCCAAGATGTTAGTTATGCTGACAGAGAAAAATTTTATGGAGCTCAACAAACCGGTGGGGCTATCTTTAAATCAATAATAGATAATAGCCACCCAGTTAATTATGGAATTGAAACTTCAACTCTTCCTTTATTTAGAAACTCTAATATATATATGAATAAAAGTGAAAACAGTTTCAGTAATCCAATAGTTTACTCATTAGACCCTTTACTTAGTGGATATATATCAGAAGAGAACTTATCACTTTTAAAAGATTCAGTACCTTTTAAAATAATAAGAAAAGGCAAAGGAAAGATTATAATGATTACAGATAATACAAATTTCAGAGCATTTTGGTATGGAACAAATAGAATTCTATTAAATTCCATTTTTCATTCAAACATAATGTAATTAATCTAATATTTTATTTTGGCTAATCCAACAGATATAAAAAATATTGCATTAGAAACTTTAGCTTTAGAATCAGATTCTATAAAAAATCTCTCAAAAGTTATTGATGATAATTTTGTAAAAATAGTTGAAACCTTATATAAGTGTGAAGGAAAAATTATTCTAACAGGAATTGGGAAAAGCGCTATTATCGGTATGAAAATTTCTGCAACTCTTAATTCAACAGGGACTAAATCTACTTTTCTTCACTTAGGTGATGCATTTCATGGAGATTTAGGTGTAATAGAAAAAAATGATATCATTATATGTTTATCTAAAAGTGGTGAATCTGAAGAAATAAAAAAACTTAGTAACTATTTAAAATTGCATGACAAAACTTTAATAGGAATTTCGTGTAATAATAATTCATTACTAAAAGATATTTCTGATATGTTTATTTTGACTGAGATTGAGAAAGAAGCATGTCATAATAATCTTGCACCAACTAGTAGCTCTTCATGTCACCTTGCAATTGGAGATGCTATTGCAATGAGTCTTCAATATATAAAAGGATTTACTCCAGATGACTTTAGCTATCTGCATCCATCTGGTAATCTTGGTAAAAGATTGAATCTTATAGTTGGTGATTTGATTGATAAAAATAGAAATCCTAGTGTAACTTTAGAATCTAAAATTGATGAAATAATTAATGAGATTTCAAGTAAAATGTACGGTGCAACGGCAGTTATATCAAATAATGAAATAGTAGGTGTAATAACTGATGGTGATATAAGAAGAGTGCTAGAAAAAAAAGTTGATATATACAATTTAAAAGCTTCTGATATAATGAGTAATAATCCAAAAGTTATTAATATTAATTCCCGTGCAGTTGATTCATTAAGTATTTTGAAGAATAATAAAATAAGCCAATTACTTGTTATAGACGATACAAAAAAATATGTTGGAATTATTCATTTTCTTGATCTAATCAAAGAAGGGATTAATAATGAGTAATTCTAAAGATATGTCTTTCCTTGACCATCTAGAAGAGTTGAGATGGCATCTAATCCGATCAGCTATAGCAATTTTAATTTTTGGATTTATTGCTTTTCTTGCAAAGGATTTAATTTTTGACACAATTATTTTTGGACCTAAAAAAGGTGATTTCATAAGCTATAAAATATTTTGTTCAATATCTCAGTCTATTGGTCAAGTTGACGCTTTTTGTTTTGATGAGTTACCATTTAGAGTTCAAAGCAGAACTGTATCAGGACAGTTTTCCGCACATCTTTGGACTTCAATTTTAGCTGGGTTTATTCTAGCATTCCCATATATTATTTGGGAATTTTGGAAATTTATAAGTCCAGGTATGTATAAAAATGAAAAGGATGGAGCCAAAGGCTTTATATTTATATCTTCATTACTTTTTTTTATTGGAGTTCTATTTGGTTACTATATTGTAACACCTTTATCAATAAATTTCCTTGGGAATTATACTGTAAGTAATGAAGTGTTTAATGATTTTGATTTAGCAAGCTATGTAGGGTTATTAAGATCATCAGTATTAGCATCTGGAATAATCTTTGAAATACCCATTATAGTTCATTATTTAACTAAGGTAGGTATTGTAACTCCTGACTTTTTAAGGAATAATAGAAAATTTGCTTTAGTTATTGTGCTTAGTCTATCTGCTATTATTACACCCCCAGATATTGCTAGTCAAATCATAGTTAGTATTCCTATATTAATTTTATATGAAATAAGTATAATTATCTCAAAAATTGGTTTTAAAAAATTAAATAATTGATATTTGTGATATGATCTTAAAGGCACATGAAATTTCTAAATCATATAAAGGGAAAAAAGTTGTAAATAAAGTTTCTGTCCAGGTTAGCCAGGGAGAGATTGTAGGTTTACTTGGACCTAATGGAGCAGGAAAGACAACATCCTTCTATATGATAGTAGGTATTATTAAACCAGAAGAAGGTGAAATATATCTTGATAATGAAAAAATTTCCACATATCCAATGTTTAAAAGAGCTCAAAGCGGTATAGGTTATTTAGCTCAAGAAGCATCTGTATTTAGAAAGCTTTCAGTAGAAGATAATATACTTAGTATACTTGAATTTTCAGATCTTTCAAAAAGCAAACAAAAGGAAAGAACAGAATCACTTATGGAAGAATTCGGATTAACTCATATAAGAAATAATCGTGGAGATCTTTTATCTGGAGGAGAAAGGAGAAGAACTGAAATTGCAAGAGCTCTTGCAACAAGTCCAAAGTTTCTTCTTTTAGATGAACCATTTGCAGGAGTTGATCCAATTGCAGTGGAAGATATACAATCAATTATTTCAATTCTTAAGAAAAAAAATATTGGAATATTAATTACCGATCATAATGTTCAAGAAACACTGGCTATAACAGACAAAACCTATCTTATGTTTGAAGGAAAAATTTTGCAAGAAGGAATTCCTGAGAAATTAGCTGAAGACGAAATGGTAAGAAAAGTTTATTTAGGAAAAAACTTTGAATTTAAAAGGAAAAAACTTTAATAATTTCCTAAAAACAGACAGGATGTGTAAAACTCCCAAAATTATTTATCGATTAATCTTATTACTTTTTATTATGACCTCGAGTGTTAGTGGTCAATTTCATCAAGAGCTCGTTAATTTTGAAAGTGCAAATCCTTTTTCACTCAGTGATATTATAACAGCTCTAGATGAACAAGAAAAGCAAAGAGTTTTTGGCCAACTAACAATTCCTATAGACAGTTTGAATCCTGATAAAAAATATCCATTAATTATAGGAGTTGCAGGAAGTATGGGCTGGAGAAAGCATCACCTTGATTACATTAAAATGTACCAGGAACAAGGCTTTGCAACATTTGAATTGAATAGCTTTAAAAGCAGAGGGATAACCTCTACAGTGGGTTCTCAAGATCAAGTAACTATAGCTGCTGTAATACTTGATGCATATCGTGCACTAGAGACTCTAGCTCAGCACTCTTATATTGATAAAGATAGAGTTGCTATTACTGGTTGGAGCTTAGGAGGAGGAGTAACACTTTTTTCTGGCTGGGAGCCCTTAAAAAACGTTATCACAACCGAACTTAGCTTTGCTGCGCATCTAGCTTTCTATCCACCATGTTTTATAAATCCAGAAAATCTATCTTTTACTAAAGCTCCCATACACATATTAATTGGAGAAGATGACAACTGGACACCAGCATCTCCGTGTGAAAATTTAGTAAATAAGTTGTCCGAAAACACTAATATTGGAATTACTATGTATCCCGATGCGCATCATGGGTTTGATAGTGAAGAACCTGTTCATAGAATTGAAAGAGCTTATAGCTTCAAAGATTGTTTATTTAACTTAACAGCAGAAGGAGATGTGTTGATGAATTACCTGAGATTACCCATGTCTAATCCAATCCTTCAAAAAGTTGGCTTCTTATTTTGCGTTGAGCGGGGTGTAGATATTGGAGGAAATCCAGAAGCAAGAAAAAAATCATTAACCTTTGCCAAAAATTTTATGAAACGTGTATTATTGACTCCGTAAATCTTTAAATGAAACTTTTCTAAACACACTTTAAATTATGTCAATATTATTAGCATCAACTGACTTTTGGGAGGATATGGAGGTCTGGTCAAAGAGTCTTCAATTGGCTATGCCAGATATGGATGTAAGGGTCTATCCTGATGATGGTGACGTTGATGAGGTTGAGTTTGCAGTAGTCTGGAAACATCAGCGTGGCATTTTAAAAAGATATCCTAATTTAAAGGCTATTCTCTCTTTAGGTGCAGGGGTTGACCATATTATAAGTGACCCTGATTTACCTAAAGGATTACCTATAGTTCGTCTGGTTGATAAAAAATTAACCCATGAAATGTGTCTTCATTCATTGCACTGGGTATTACATTTTCATAGTGACCAGTACCTTTATAGAATTCAACAATCTAATCGACAGTGGATCCAGCAAAGCTCTATTCAGACCGAGGATCGAACAATTGGCATTATGGGTTTAGGAAATATTGGCAGAAGTATTGGTGAATTATTAGTCACTCAATGCTTTAATGTAATAGGCTGGGGTGCCAATAAAAAGGCACCACTAGAGGACATTAAATATTACTATGGTAAAGAGCAGCTTGAAGATTTCCTTAGTAAGACAGACATATTAATCAACGTCCTTCCATTGACTGAAAATACTACTAATATTCTTACACATAAGGAGCTTGAGTTTCTTCCTAAAGGCTCATTTATTATTAATATTGGAAGAGGTGGAATTATTAACGAGCAAGATTTATTATTTCTATTAGATAGTGGTCATATTGCTGCAGTCGCTTTGGATGTTTTTGCAGAAGAGCCGTTGCCAGAAAATAATTCATTTTGGAGCCACCCTTCTGTTTACATTACGCCTCATATTGCGGGACAAAGTAATCCAAATTCTGCATCAAAAACTATTGCTGAAAATATTCATCGTATTCAGAAAGGAGAATTGCCATATCCTATATATAACAAGTCCAAAGGCTATTAATCTCTTTCCCTTGCGATTTCTTACTCTGGAGTTTTATAACTGAACGACACCAAAAACTTTGAATTTAAAAGGAAAAAAGTTTAGCTTCAATTAAAAGACTGACCATAAATTTCTAATAATATTTAATAATAGATATATTAATATAATTATTGCAAAGCCGCCTAACTGGAAATAATATAATATAGGTATAGAGATTATAATAAGAATAACCTGATAAATATTTGATTTAAAATCTTTAAGTGAAATTTTTAAAGAAAAGAGTCTAAATTGAGCATTCATAAGGAATACAGAAAAGAGAATTGAAGTAATTAAAAAATAGTTATTAAGAAAAATTCCTTTTGACTCAAGTAATAATTCAGAATTAATTAACACTGGAAGTGCTGTAAAGAATATAGCATTAGCTGGAGTTGGTAATCCAATAAATTCATCATTTCCAATTGAAGTATTGAATTTAGACAATCTAACTGCAGATCCTATAGTTATAAAAAAAGCAATAAAAGAAATAGGTGATAAACTAAAAATTAAATCATATCCAAAAATTAAAACCTCAAAATCAGAAACTTTATTCCCAGATAATTTAAAAAGCTGGTAAACAACTACCCCAGGGACAACACCACTAGTAATAACATCTGTTATTGAATCTAGATGTTTTCCGAAATTTGTCACAGAATTTAAAACCCTAGCAGATAAGCCATCAAGAAAATCAAAAAGATTTCCTAAACAAACCAAGATTAAAACTGCTTCAAATTGAAATTGAAAAGCTAAAGCTATTGCAAAACAACCACAAATCAGATTTAGTATTGTCAAAAAAGACGGAATTATTTTTTTCATTAGAAGAATTGATTGTGAATTTATAAAAAAATTGTAATATTAAGCCTTCAAATAAAAATTAAAGATCATAAAATTGACTAGACACTTATCTTTATCAATACTATCGGGGATTCTCATGGGTTTCTCATGGCCTACAAGTGGTTTTACTCCTCTAGTTTTTATCGGATTAATTCCTATACTACTGTTAGAAGACTTTGTTATTAGAGATAATTTAGGTAAGAAAAATTTAAGAGTATTTTTCTACTCATATGTAACATTTCTTACTTGGAATATAATTACAACATGGTGGATTATAAATTCAAGTGTACTAGGTGTTATTTTTGCTATTATTATAAATACTTCACTTTACTCGTTAGTATTTATCTTATATAGTTTATTAAAAAGAAAGTTAGGGATTAACCCAGGAATAATATTTTTAATTACCCTTTGGATTTCATTTGAAAAATTTCATCTTAATTGGCAATTTTCATGGCCTTGGCTGAATTTAGGAAATGCATTCTCTGAAAGAATTGAATGGATTCAATGGTATGAATATACAGGAGTATTTGGAGGAAGTCTATGGGTTCTATTATCTAATTGCTCTCTCTTTCTTTTAATTAGAAAATATGATTCATTAAATAATAAGAATAGTTTTATTATTGGTGCTTTTTCTAGAATTTTCTTAATAATACTATTACCTATTATTATATCACACTTTATTATATCTCCTTCAATTAAAGATAACTATAAAGTTGAAGATGAGTTTAGAGTAATATTAACTCAACCTAATATTGACCCTTGGGATGCAAAATTTGTAAAAACCAATGGCAATCTAGATTTTTTTGAAGTATTGAAAGACCTAAGTGAAATGGAATTAAACAATCAATATGATTTCTTAATTGCTCCAGAGACATATTTTGCTGAAGGTATTGGAGAAAATGTTGATTATTTTGAATACACTAAACTATCTGACAGCATTAATAAATTTTTGAAAAACTTTCCAAATACGAATTTCATTTCTGGGATTTCATTATATAAAACCTATCAAAACCAAGAAAAAAGCCCTACAAGATCAGCAAATAAAGTAAGAGA
>CAYTIE010000003.1:42704-54694 GCA_964437815.1 uncultured Flavobacteriaceae bacterium | reverse complement strand
TAATCATATATTTTTGCACAGATAAAAACCAAAGAAAATGTATTGGACATTAGAACTTGCATCTCACCTAACTGATGCTCCTTGGCCAGCCTCTAAAGATGAATTAATTGATTTCTGTATTAGAACTGGCGCACCTCTTGAAGTTGTTGAGAATCTTCAAACATTAGAAGATGAAGGTGATACATATGATTCAATCATAGAAATATGGCCAGATTACCCTACAGAAGATGACTATCTTTGGAATGAAGATGAATATTAATTCCTTTACTCTATAAGTTTATTGGGTTTTTTTAAATAAATTTGAAAAAAAAACTGTGTCTATACTTAACTCAATTTTAAAAGTTTTTTTAGGAGACAAGTCAGGTAAAGACTTAAAGAAAATAACTCCCCTTGTACATAAAATTAATGAGCATTTTATAGGTCTTGAGAAGATATCAAATAATGACTTAAGAGATAAAACGAATTCATTTAAGAAGAAAATTATTGATAATACATCCGAAGTAAAAAATAAGATTGATGATTTAAACAAAAAAATTGTTGATGAGCAGTCATTTATGGAGAAAGAGAAGATGTTTAATGAAGTAGAGATTCTAGAATCAGAATTAAAAGAAATTAAAAAAAATACACTAAACGAGATCTTACCAGAAGCATTTGCTGTTGTTAAAGAAACTGCCAGAAGATTTGTAGATAATACCGAGATTGAAGTTACAGCAAGTGATGTAGATAAAGAATTATCAAGTAATAAATCATATGTAAAAGTTAAAAATGAGAAAGCTATCTGGATAAATTCTTGGGATGCTGCAGGAAAAAATGTTTTATGGGATATGGTTCATTATGATGTTCAATTAATTGGAGGTATTGTTCTACACCAAGGAAAGATTGCTGAAATGCAGACTGGAGAAGGTAAAACAGTGGTTTCAACTCTTCCTGTTTATTTAAATGCTCTTACTGGAGATGGAGTTCATTTAGTTACAGTAAATGATTATTTGGCTAGAAGGGATAGTGCATGGATGGGTCCAATTTTTGAATTCCATGGGCTTAGTGTAAAATGTATTGATGATTATAAGCCTAATAGTCCTGAAAGAAAAAAAGCATATGAAGCTGATATAACTTATGGCACAAACAATGAGTTTGGATTTGATTATCTAAGGGATAATATGGCCCATAATTTAGATGATATAGTTCAAAGAAGACATAATTATGCAATAGTTGATGAGGTTGATTCTGTATTAATAGATGATGCTAGAACCCCTCTAATAATTTCAGGACCTACAAAAGAAGAAAATAGACAGGAATTTGACAATTTAAAACCAAAAATTCAAAAATTAGTCTCTTTACAAAAGACTTATCTATCAAATATACTTTCTGAATCAAAAAAATTAATTCAAGAATCAAATGAAGAAGAAGGTGGTTTTCTTTTATATAGAGTTTTTAGAGGATTACCAAAAAGTAAGCCATTAATAAAGTTTTTAAGTGAAGATGGTATTAAACAAATTCTGCAAAAGAATGAAAATTTCTTTATGCAAGATAATAATAGAGAGATGCCACAGATTGATAAAGAGCTTTATTTTACAATAGATGAAAAAATCAATCAAATAGATTTAACAGATAAGGGAATAGAAACCATCTCTACAGATCTAGATGATAAAGATTTCTTTGTGTTACCTGATATTGCTACAGAAATTGCAATAATTGAAAAAAAGGGTTTAGAAAAAGAAGATGAAGTTGAAGAAAAAAATAAACTATTTCAAGATTTTAATATAAAAAGTGAAAGGATACATACCTTAAATCAATTACTTAAAGCTTATACATTATTTGAAAAGGATATTGAATATGTTGTAATGGAAAACAAAGTTATGATTGTTGATGAACAGACTGGAAGGATAATGGATGGTAGAAGATATTCTGATGGTCTACATCAGGCTATAGAGGCAAAAGAAAATGTAAAAATAGAAGCCGCAACCCAAACATTTGCAACTGTAACTCTTCAGAATTATTTTAGATTATATGATAAACTTTCTGGAATGACTGGAACAGCAATAACAGAAGCTGGTGAATTTTGGCAAATTTATGAACTAGATGTTATTGAAATACCAACCAATAAACCAGTTGCCAGAAAGGACTCTAATGATTTAGTATACAAAACAAAAAGGGAGAAATATAATGCAATAATCCAAGAGGTAATTGAGTTAAGAAATAATAAAAGACCAGTTCTAATCGGTACAACTTCAGTTGAAATTTCAGAACTATTAAGCAAAATGCTTAATAGAAGCAATGTTGACCATAATGTCTTAAATGCAAAACTGCATAAGAAAGAAGCAGATATAGTAGCAGAAGCTGGTAAACCAGGGATAGTTACAATTGCAACTAATATGGCTGGAAGGGGAACTGATATTAAGTTAAGTCAAGATGTTATTGACTCTGGAGGACTTGCAATTATTGGAACGGAAAGACATGATTCAAGGAGAGTTGATAGACAGCTAAGAGGACGATCAGGAAGACAAGGGGATCCAGGAAGCTCTCAATTTTTTGTTTCATTTGAGGATAATTTAATGAGACTATTTGGAAGCGATAGAGTTACAAAAGTAATGGATAGAATGGGATTACAGGAAGGAGAGAATATTCAACATTCAATGGTTACAAAAACTATTGAAAGAGCACAGAAGAAGGTTGAAGAAAATAATTTTGGGATTAGAAAAAGACTTCTTGAATATGATGATGTTATGAATTCCCAAAGAACAATAATATATACCTTAAGAAAAAATGCTTTAAAAGGAGAAAAATTAAAAATTGATATATCTAACATGCTTTTTGATACAGTACAAGAAATTGTTGTTTTAAATAAAAATGCAAATGATTATAGAAACTTTGAATTTGATTTAATAACAAACTTTTCTGTAACATCTCCTATTAGTGAAGAAGATTTCAATAATAATGATGATTCTGAAATTATTGATACTCTATATAGAAATCTTTCAGATTATTATGAAACAAAAAAAGAAAGAAATAAAGAACTTGCATTCCCTGTTATTAAAAATGTTTTTGAGAATAAAGGGAATAACTATAAAAGAATTGTAGTTCCTTTTACAGATGGAGCAAAAGTGATAAATATATCTACTGATCTAAAAGAATCATTTGAATCAAAATGCAAAACGTTAATTGATGATTTTGAAAAAAATATATCTCTTGCTATAATTGATGATAAATGGAAAGTTCATCTTAAGAAAATGGATGAATTAAAACAGTCTGTTCAACTTGCTGTTCATGAACAAAAAGATCCGCTTTTGATATATAAATTTGAAGCTTATGAATTATTCAAAAATATGATTGTAGATCTCAATAAAGAATTATTATCATTTTTATTCAAAGGTTCATTACCAAATAATGAAAATAATATTAGGGAAGCTACTCAACCAAATAAAAACAGAGATTATAGGACAAGTAAAGATGAAGCATTAAATACTGATGAAATGGCTCAAAGAGCTAGACAAGTTGGGTCTAGCGCAAGTCAATCCGCTGAAAAAGTAGAAACTGTAGTTCGAGATATTCCAAAAATTGGAAGAAATGAGATTGTTGAAATAAAAAATACTAATTCAGGGGAGGTAAAAAAAATAAAGTTTAAAAAAGCACTGAGTCTTTTAGAATCAGGTGACTGGATCATTAATTCCCATTAACTACTATTACCTTTAATTATGAAAAAGAGTGATAGCATAGATTATCTAATTATATCTGCAGCATATCCATATAGAGGTGGCATATCAGATTCAACTCATTCATTAGTTAATCAAATGTCCAGTCAAAATATTTATTGTGAAGTTTGGACATTTAAACTACTTTATCCGAAATTTTTTTTTCCTGGTAAAACACAGTATAGTAAAGAAGTATTAAAATCCGACTTTAAAATAGTACGACAGATAAATATATTAAATCCTATAAATTGGATTATAACAGCCCAAAAGATTAATAAAATAGGTCCAAAAAAAATCATATTTAGATACTGGACACCAATACTAGCACTATCATATTTTGTCATCTCTTGGATTTTAAACAATAAAATAAAAGTTATAGGTCTTGTTGACAATTGGTCTAGTCATGAAAGGATTTTCTTTGAAAGTTTTTTTAGAAAATTTTTTATTAAAAGTTGTGATAGCTTTATTTCATTTTCAGAAAATGTAGGAGAAAAATTAAAAAACAATACTAGAAAAAAAGTCCTACCCCTCTTCCATCCTATTAATGATCATCTACCAAATAAGATTTCAAAAGATCAAGCATTATCTAATCTAAATTTACCATCAAAAAAATATATACTATTTATAGGTTTAATACGAAAATATAAAGGAGTTGAAACATTAATAAAAGCATTTTATTATGTTTCAAAGGAAAATGAAGATTTAAATCTTATTATTGCAGGAGAATTTTATGATGATATTACTATATACAATAAACTAATTAAAAGAAAAGATATTGAAGATAAAGTTATAATTGATGACAACTTTTTAGAATCATCTAAAATTAGAGATTATATCTGTGTAAGTGATTTAATTGTTCAACCATATAAGAAAGCTAGTCAAAGTGGTATAACACCTGTAGCATATTTCTATGATAAACCATTAGTTGTATCAAACATAAAAGGTTTAAAAGAAAATATAATTAATGATAAGTCAGGTGAAATATTTGATGAAACACCCTATAATCTTGCTATATCTATAAAAAATTGTATTAATCCAGAGAATAATAGAAACTATTCAAACAATATATCTGAATCAAAAAGAAAATATAGTTGGTCAAGATTCATTAAAAAGATTGAAATTCTTTAATATTATTTTATGAATCTTATAAATTAATAAGCCATTAATAGCTCCAAATAAGGCGCCAAAAATTATGTCTAAGGGATAATGTACACCAAGATAAATTCTACTATATGATATCAATATTGCTAGTGAAACAGTAAAACAAATAAGAAATTTTAGTCTTTTTTTATATAAAAGACCAAAAAAGATAGCAAGTGAAAATGAGCTTGAAGCATGAGCTGAGAAGAAACTATACTTACCTCCACAAGTCTCTTTAACAAGTCTAACTGAATCCTGAATTATTTCATTATAACATGGTCTTAATCTTTGAAAAGAATCCTTAAAAAGGTTGGCTGTTTGATCTGAAATAGCAATAAGTATAAAAACAAAAAAAAGTAAGTAAACTATTTCTGATAATTTTACTTTTGAAGAATTATTATAGAAGAAAAAAAAGAATAATAAAAGATAAGGGATAGCATTTGCTTCAACTTTAGATAAATAAACCCATATATAATCATAGTTTGAAGTCCCAAGATTATTTAAATAAATAAAAAGTTCAGTGTCAAATTTTAAAATTTCTTCAAGCATTGGCTTTAATTAGTTTTTTAGATAGATGATTAAATCTTAAAAATAAGAATAATGAGGATGAAAAAAGTCCAGTTAATAAACCAATCCATATTCCAACCATTGATAATTCAGTATAAAATCCAAGGAAATATGATGTTGGAAGGCCTATTATCACATAAGAGAAGAAAATAATGAATGCTGGTATATTTACATCCTGCATCCCTCTTAAAGCACCAAGAACAACAGCTTGAAGACCATCAAATACCTGAAAAAAACCTGCTACTATTAATAGTTTAGAAGCAATAGATATTACTTCATTCACATCACTAATATTTTCAAGATTAGATGCATCTAAATATAGATATGGAAGTAAATCATTGAAGGTTAAAAATATTGAACAAAAAATCACATCAACTAAAAATATTAAAACAAAAGTTGAGATTGCCACTTCTCTTAATTTTTTAAAATCCATTCTTCCTCTTTGATTACCAACTCTAATCATTGCAGCTACTCCTACACCAATTGCAACCATAAATGTCATTGTAGAGAGATTCATTGCAATTTGATTTGCGGCTTGAGCATTTTTACCAATAAGACCAGACATCCAGACAGCACAGATAAAAAACCCTACTTCAAAAAAACTATGTAATGCGGATGGAAACCCTAAAGCTATAATCTTTTTTATATGTGAACTAATTATTTTTCTTGGAAAGAAATTCTTAATATATAGAGATAATTTATTATGCAATTTTAAATAGAAAATTATAAAGATTAGCATCGAAAATCTTGATATTAATGTTCCTATTGCTGCACCTTCTAAACCTAGCTGCGGAAATTTCCATATTCCAAAAATTAATAAATAATTGAGTATTACATTAATAAGATTTGCAGCTAATACTGAATACATTGCAGCTTTTGTAATAGACATTCCATCTGCAAACTGTCTAAAAGATTGAAAATTAACTACAGCAAGAAGTGATATAGAAACCCAAAAAAGATAAGGAATTGCTAGCTTTACAACCTCAATAGGCTGACCCATAAAACTTACTAAGTTCTTATTTAAGAAAACTATACTGGTCAAAAGTATTCCTAGTATAAAACATATAAGAAAACTATGTTCAAAAATTTCAATAACCCGTGGCTTATTTTTCGCTCCATCAGCCTCAGCAATTAATGGCGTTATAGCAGTAGAAAACCCAATCCCAATTGACATTGCTATAAAAACAAAACTATTACCTAATGAAATCGCAGCAAGTTCAGCAGTACCTAGCTGTCCAACCATTACATTATCAACAAATTGAACAAATGTATGACCTAACATTCCAATCATAACAGGATATGCTAGTTTTAAATTGTAGTTAAATTCTCTTTTATATTTAGAGAATTGATTAATTATGTAGGTCATTATTATAGTTTATGGTTATCCATAAGATAAACCAATGCAGTCATAGCAGCTGCTCCAAGCTCTAATTCTCTTCTATTAATTTTATCAAATGTATCTGAATTAGAATGATGGTAATCAAAATATCTTTGAGGATCAGGGCGTAATCCTGATAAAATAACTTTTCCATCCTTAAGAGGACCAATATCTGCTCCACTACCTCCAATAAAAAAGTTGTCTAAAGCATAATCTTTAAAATAACCTACCCATGATTTTATTGATTCAAATTCTCCAATTGAAGTATCAAAACTAAAACCTCTAGGAGTAAATCCTCCAGCATCTGATTCAAGTGCAAAAAAATGATTTTCATTTTTTGCTCTTGCTATTTCTGCATATTTATTCCCTCCCCTCAAACCATTTTCTTCATTCATAAATAGAACTACTCTTATAGTTCTATTTGGTTTATATCCTAAAGAGTTTAATATTCTTATAACTTCCATTGATTGAACAATTCCAGCTCCATCGTCATGGCTCCCATCTCCAACATCCCAAGAGTCTAGATGTCCACCAATAACTATAATTTCATCTGGACTTTTACTTCCTCTTACTTCAGCAATTACATTATGTGATAGTTGATCTGGAAAATTCTTAGAGTTTTGTCTAAAATAAAACTTAACTTCCTTGTTTAATGATAACATAGAACTAAGAAGGTCTGCACCATTTGTGCTTATAGCAGCTGCAGGTATTCTCTTATTCAGAGGTAGATCATCATAATACATAGAGCCTGTATGAGGAAAATTATCAGATGCTGTAGTCATGGATCTAACAATTACACCTACTGCACCATATTGAGCTGCATATTTAGCTCCTTGAGTTCTTTGATTAACACTTTGACCATATGCCTGGAATGTATTTATAATAGTTGGATTCATAGGTCTATTATAAAAGACTATTTTACCATTAATTTTTTCTTCTCCTAGTTGATCTAACTCATCAAAACTTTTAACTTCAACGACATTAGCTACTATACCAATTGATGGAGTACTAATTGAACCTCCAAGGGCAAGAATTGGTACAGAAATTGTTTTACCATCTGTTGATTCTATATGAGCATACTCTGGGGCACCTCTAACCCATTTTGGAACCATTACTGGCTGTAGCCAAACTTTATCAGAAATAGAAGACAGCTCCTCTTTTCCCCATTTTACTGCTGTTTCAGCATTTACTGAACCTGAAAGTCTGTGTCCTATATCATTAGATAAGTATTCTAACCAATCGTATGATTTACCATTAGACAATGCTTCATTATAAATATCATTTATAAAGTCTGACTTTTCTTTATCAGTTTGAGAATTTAAAAAGAACGGAAAACTAATAAGGAGTATTAGTGATGTTTTTCTAATAAAACTCATTATTTTTTTGTTGTAAATAGTTTAATATCTTTTTCAGATATTGGATTACCTCCTAAGATAATTAATCGTTCAACTACATTTCTTAACTCTCTTATGTTACCTGACCAAGTATAATCTTTTAGAAGAGATATTGATTGCTTAGAAAAATCTTTAGGTTCTATACCCTGTTCTTTACATATAATTTCTGAAAAATGATTTACTAGTAAAGGAATATCATCTTTTCTTGAGCTAAGAGTAGGAACGTCAATTAGAATTACAGCTAGTCTATGATAAAGATCCTCTCTGAAACTCCCTTTATCTATCTCCTCTTTTAAATCTTTGTTTGTAGCCGCAATAACTCTCACATCAACAGTTATATCTTTTTCACTTCCAACTCTTTGTACTTTATTCTCTTCAAGAGCTCTTAAAACTTTTGCCTGAGCTGCAAGACTCATATCTGCAATCTCATCAAGAAATAATGTTCCACCATGAGCTGCTTCAAACTTACCTTGTCTATCTTTAACTGCTGAAGTGAATGAACCTTTAATATGACCAAAAAGTTCGCTTTCAATTAGCTCAGCAGGAATAGCAGCACAATTCACCTCAACAAAAGGAGATTTTTGTCTTAGACTTTGTTCATGAATTTGATGAGCTACAAGTTCTTTCCCAGTTCCACTTTCTCCAGTAATCAAGACTCTAGCTTCAGATTGAGCAACTTTCTCTATTAATTCATGAATTGTTTTAATTGATTTAGATTCTCCAATTATTTGATATTTTTTTGCAACTTTCTTTCTTAGAATTTTATTTTCAGTAACAAGCTCTTTCTTTTCAAGTGCGTTTCTAACAGATGTTATTAACCTATTTAGATCTGGTGGTTTTGGAATAAAATCATAAGCTCCTAACTTCATAGATTCTACAGCTGTTTCAATATTTCCATGACCAGTCAACATAATAAATGGGATTGATGAATTTTGTTTACGCGTTCTTTGAAGAAGTTCCATTCCATCAATTTTAGGCATTTTTATATCACACAGGACTAAATCAAAACTTTCCTTAGAAATAGAATCTAAACCTTTCTTACCATCTGAAGCTTCATGAATTTCAAATTTTGAATCTTCTTCAGTTAAAATCCTAACAAGGACTCTTCTTATAGGCTCTTCATCTTCAATAATTAATATCTTACTCATCTACTACTATAATATATGAACTATTACTAATAAAAACAATTATGCAAACATATCTCTAACCTTCTCAAAGAATGATTTATCGGACTTTTTTGGATTTGGTTTAAAATTATCATCATCAATCATTTCTTTGAAGAAATCTTTCTGTTTTTTATTTAAAACTTTTGGAGTCCATATGTTCACATGAACCAAAAGGTCCCCTTTAGAGTAACCGTTTAAATCTTGGATACCTTTATTTCTTAATCTTAGTGTCTTACCAGATTGAATACCTGGTTCAAGTTTTATTCTAACCTTACCATCGATTAAGTTTATATCCTTAGTAATCCCTAAAGTTGCTTCGGAAATACTTATATATAAATCATGATGTAAATGATTACCTTCTCTAACAAAATTTTCATTCGGCAATTCTTCAATCAATACCAATAGATCTCCCGAAGATCCATTTTTATTATTTGATTCATTTCCTTTTGCTGAAACTTTTAATTGCATACCTTCTTCTACTCCCGGTGGAATTTTAATTGAAACTGTTTCCTCATGGTTTAACATACCATTTGAATCTGCTCCGGATGGCCTATTAGATAAGGATTGGCCAGTTCCATTACAATTTCTACAGATTGATGAAGACTGCATTCTACCTAATATTGTATTTGTTATTTTTGTAACTTGTCCAGACCCGTTACAAGCTGAACAATTTGAAAATGTAGCTTCTTTTGAAAGTATTTTTCTTTTTACTTTAATTTTCTTTTCAACCCCATTAATAATTTCGTCTAAAGAAAGCTTAACCTTAATTCTCAAGTTAGACCCCCTTGATCTAGTTTGACTAGACCTGCCAAAGCCTCCAAAAGATGATCCAAATGCACTACCAAATATATCTCCAAATTGACTAAATATATCATCCATGTTCATCCCTCCTGCACCAAAACCACCAGCACCTTCAAAGGCATTATGCCCAAACTGATCATATCTAGATTTTTTATCAGGATTACTTAAAACCTCATATGCTTCTGCTGCCTGTTTAAAATTAGCCTCTGCAGTCTTATCACCAGGATTTTTATCAGGATGATATTTGATTGCTTTTTTTCTATATGCCTTTTTTATTTCAGAACTAGAAGCACCTTTGGATACACCTAATATTTCATAATAATCCTCTTTCATACTAATTTATTGTGCAACAACAACCTTCGGAAACTTAATAATTTGATCTCCTAGAGAGTATCCACCCTCAATAACATCAATTATTTTCCCTTTATCCCCCTTCTTTTCAGCAGGAATCTGACTAATTGCTTCATGCTTTTCTGAATCAAAATCTTCTCCAATATCTGTATTAATTTCTACCAAACCTTGACTTTTCAAAGTTTCTGATAATTTATTATAAATTAAATTAATCCCCTCTGCATCATCAAACTTACCGGTTTCAGAATTCAAAGCTCTCTTAAAGTCTTCTAATACAGGTATTAAGCCTAATATGACTTCTTTACCTGCAGTTTTATATAAATCTATTCTTTCTTTGGTAGTTCTTTTCTTATAATTCTCAAATTCTGCAAATAACCTTAAATACTTTTCTTCCTCACTTTTAATTTTCTCCTTTAAATCCTTAGTAGAGTTTCCCTTTTTTGGATTAGGTGATTTAATTTTAGCTTCTTTTGAAGATTTATCAGATTTTTTTGTCATTGTCTTTTTTTAATTTATATGTTGCAATTTTATTGCCATTAATGTTTTATGCCATATTGTCATACAATCTAACTCTTAGGTTAGCTATAGCTTGGTCCAAATTACTGAAATTATACCTAAAATTCTTTTGACTTAACATAAGAGGCCTAACCTTTTGACTCGAATTTAAGATTTGTGTTACCTCACCCAATAATAGATATGCAAGTTTTACAGATATATTTGGAATAATAATTTTTCTATTTACACTCTTTGTTATTGATTCTAACATTATTTTTTGAGTAACAGGGTTTAGCGTAACTAGGTTATAGATTCCTTTCCAAGATTCTTTTGAGCATCTAATAAAAGCTCTTGCAGCATCATTAACATGAATCCAGGATTGCCATTGGTTACCATTTCCTATTGGTGACAACAAATAAAACCTTGCTAAATTATTTGAGACTTTATATAATCCTCCTTCATTAGATAAAACTAAACCAACTCTCATAATTGAAAATGATGTAGAAGGCATTAATTTTTCGTATTCTAGAACCTTTGATTCCCAATTAATAACAACTTTATTTAGAAAACTACTCTCATCTGATTCACTATCATTCTCTGTATAATTCTTAGAATATGAGTTTTTATATGCTTGAATTCCAGATGCACTAATAAATGATTTTAGCTTTATCTTTCTTTTATATATTTCATCTAAAATAAATTCAGTAGATTTTACCCTACTATATAAAATTCTTAATTTATTTTTTTTAGTCCAAAAATTAAATACGTTAAACCCTGAAAGATTAATAATTGTATCTATTCCATCGAAACATTCATCATTTATAAATTTCTGATCTGGATTCCAGTAAAAGTATTTTAATCCTTCTCTTTTAGATTTTAAGCTTCTGTTTCTTGTTAAGACATTTACATCAATACCATCAACTAGTGATAAATTGATAATTTCTTTACCAATTGTCCCTGTTCCTCCAGTTATAAGTAGTTTCATTTTTATTTTTTAATTATCTTTCCA
>CAYTIE010000003.1:2498-42604 GCA_964437815.1 uncultured Flavobacteriaceae bacterium | reverse complement strand
TTAATTATCTTTCCAAAAAAAAATTAATGGAGATTATAAAATCTAATAAGACAAAAATAAATGATGTAGACTTTAAAAAACTAGCTTTTGGAAAAACTTTTACAGATCATATGTTCTTATGTGAGTTTAAAGATGGAAAATGGAATTCTCCAAAGATTATTCCATATGGTGATTTTTCTATTTCTCCAGCTTCAAGTATTTTCCATTATGGTCAAGCTGTATTTGAAGGAATGAAGGCTTATAAAGATAAGGATAACAATGTGTGGCTTTTTAGACCTGAAGAAAACTACAATAGATTAAATAAGTCATGTAAAAGAATGTGTATGCCGGAAATTGATAGAAATCTATTTTTTACTGGTATAAAGGAACTTTTAACTATTGATAAAGAATGGATTGGTCAGGGAGACACCACAATGTATATTAGACCAGTTGTTTTTGCAACCGAACCAACAATTGTTGCTAGTCCATCAAAAGAATACAATTTCTTTATTCTTTGTTCTCCTGCAAGTGCATATTATTTTGATTCATTAAGTGTTCTAATTGAAGATACATATATACGAGCCGCAAAAGGTGGGGTTGGATATGCCAAAGCTGCAGGTAATTATGCTGGTTCATTTTTCCCAACAAAATTAGCTCTTGAAAAAGGTTTTGATCAAATAGTTTGGACTGATTCTGTAAATCACAAATTGATAGAAGAAGCTGGAACTATGAATATTTTTTTTAGAATTAGTAACAAATTAATTACCCCTAAGCATAGTGATACAATTTTAGATGGAGTTACTAGAAAAAGTGTAATTACAATAGCTAAAGACAGTGGAATAGATGTTGAAGAAAGAGATATAGAAGTTTCTGAAATAATTCAAGAATATGAAAATGGAAATCTAAATGAAGTTTTTGGCGCTGGAACAGCTGCTATTATAGCTGATATTAGTAGCTTTGGATACAAAGAAAACAAATACGTTTTAAAAAACATCGATAATCCCTATGGCTTAATAATAAAAAAGAAAATTACAGATATCCAAAATAATCTATGTGAGGATAAATTTAACTGGAGATATCAAGTAATTTGATTTTACTTGTCTAAGATTTCTTTAATTTTAGGCTGAAAATAATTAGGCCCCTTTAGTATTTTCCCATCTTCCCTGAATACTGGCTTTCCATTAACATCGAGTTTACTCATATTACTTCTTTGAATTTCATTAAAGACTTCAACTATTTTATGTTGTAAGCCATGAGCTAATATAGTTCCACAAAGAATATATAAAATATCTCCTAATGCATCTGCAATTTCAACTATATCTTTATTTTTTGCTGCCTCTAAATATTCCATATTTTCTTCTTGCATTAATCTAAACCTTAAATCAATAATAGATTGATCAATATTAGCATTCATATCATCAGAGTATTCTATATTAAAAGTATCTGCAAATTCTTTTACTTGTTCGATGGCATTAGTAATCATAATTATTAATTTTATTATTAGAAAAGTTTGATTTTTAAAAATAATCAATGTTTAGTAAAGGGCAACTAATTTTAGCAATTATATTTATTATTGTCTTCTCAGGTGTAATTACCTACGCCTATTTTAAAGACAAACAAATCCATAGATTATATTATAAAAAGGCTTATATTATTCTATTAATATTTTTATTGTTTATTGCAACAATTGCCATTTATAGTAATTTATTCAGATAATAGTGAAAGAGATTTTACTTATTTTTTTAGGTGGAGGATTGGGATCATCATTTAGATGGTTAATAAATAAACTTATACCATCAGATACATTTCCATATTCTACAATTTCAGTTAATCTTATTGGATGCCTATTAATTGGAATTCTAGCAGGATATCTTCTAACTCATAATCATTTTAAGTCTGATATCTATCCTTTACTTGTAGTTGGTTTTTGTGGAGGATTAACAACATTCTCTGCTTTTGCATTAGATAATTATAATATGATTAAATCAAACGATTTTTTTAATTCAATATTATATATAACTTTAAGTGTTGCTGGTTGTATAATTATGGTATATGTTGGGTTTTATATTATACAAAAAATTTTAAATTAAATAAATATGAAAAAAATTATTCTTTTAACTATATCAATTCTTATTTCAAGCTTTTCATGGGGTCAAGAAAAAAATATGTCGGAAGGACCTTTTGACCAATTAATCATAAGAGGTGTTACTTTAATTAATGGTAATGGAAGCCCACCAAGAGGACCTGTAGATATTGTAGTGGAAGATGATAAAATTGTTTCAATAAGAAGTGTTGGATATCCAGGTGTTGAAATAAATGAAAGAAGGAGACCTAAACTAAAGTCTAATGGAAGAGAAATTGATGCTACAGGAATGTACATTCTTCCAGGGTTTATTGATATGCATGGTCATATAGGAGGAGGAGCACAAGGAGCAGACCCTGATTATGTTTTTAAACTTTGGCTTGCACATGGTGTTACCACTGTTAGAGAACCTGGAGGGAGAGGGATAGAATTTAGTGTTGACTTAAAAAACAAAAGTTCAAAAAATGAAATTATTGCCCCAAGGTTAGTAATATACACTAGTTTTGGATCAGGTTTTAAAAATGAAATTAGCACACCGAATCAAGCGCGAGAATGGGTTAGATATAATTCAAAAAAAGGAGCTGATGGAATAAAATTTATTGGAGCTGAACCTGAAATAATGAAAGCTGCACTAGATGAAAATAATAAATTAGGATTAGGATCTGCCATGCATCATGCACAACTTAGTGTTGCAAGATGGAATGTACTTAATTCTGCAAGAGCTGGTTTGACTTCAATGGAACATTGGTATGGACTCCCAGAAGCTCTATTTGATAATAAAACAGTCCAAAACTATCCCCATTACTACAACTATTCAAATGAACAACATAGATTTGAAGAAGCTGGAAGATTATGGATTCAAGCTGCTAAACCATATTCAAATCACTGGAATAATGTAATGAATGAGCTATTAGATCTTAACTTTACTTTGGACCCCACTTTCAATATTTATGAAGCAAGTAGAGATCTTCAGCGAGCAAGAAGAGCAGAGTGGCATGAAGAATATACCTTACCTAGTTTATGGGAATTCTATCAACCTAGTAGAATATCTCATGGATCATACTGGCATTATTGGGGAACTGAACAAGAAGTTGCTTGGAAGAAGAACTTCCAATTGTGGATGGAATTTATTAATGAATACAAAAACCGAGGTGGAAGAGTTACAGCTGGATCAGATTCAGGGTTTATATTTCAATTATATGGATTTGCTTACATAAGAGAGCTTGAGTTATTAAGAGAAGCTGGATTTCATCCTCTAGAAGTTATTAGAGCAGCTACTCTTAACGGAGCAGAAGCTCTTGGAATGGATAATGAAATTGGTTCAATTGAAATTGGGAAAAAAGCCGACTTTGTATTAATAGAAGAAAACCCACTTGAAAATCTTAAAGTTCTTTATGGGACAGGAGCAATTAAACTAGATAAAGATAACAACGTTATTAGAGTTGGAGGAGTGAAGTATACTATTAAAGATGGAATAGTCTATGATTCAAGACTATTACTTAAGGATGTTAAAAAAATGGTGAGAGATAAAAAAGATGAGCTTAATTATGAAATTTATCAACCTGGAGAAAAGAAGGAGTGGACAAAAGATCTAGAGAAAAAAACACCCGATAACTAACCGCTAAGTTTTTTTAAGAAATTCTAGCATACTATTATTAAAAACTTCTGGTCTTTCAATATTTACTACATGACCACAATTATTAATAATCTTTAGTTCTGAAGATTTATGCATACTTGCAACCTTTGTAACAGAGGGAAGAAACATATAATCTTGCTCTCCCATAATATATATTGTTGGAATTTTTATTTGTACCTGCCTAAAAATTTTTAATAATGGGACTAGTTCAGCGGTAAGCTGAAACCATTTTTTAAATTCTTTTTGATATAACTTTTTTGCCTCATTAATAAATATAACTCTTGATTCTTTATGATTTTTATTTGGCATTACTATATAGGCTAATAGTTTATAAATCCACATATAAGGAAGAATGGATTTTGTTGAATTACCTAAAAACATAAGTATTTTAGATCTTAAATTAAGTTTTAGAATAGCTCCACCCATAATTAAAGATTTTACACGTTTTGGATACTTTTCAGCAAAGTTTCTAATTAATATTGTTCCAAGTGATATACCTACAAAATGAGATTTTTTAATTTTCTCTTTATCCAGTACTTCTAGAATATCAAATGTTATTGAATTAAAAGTATATTTTTTGTTGAATGGATTTAGAGGAATTGCTTTTGATTTTCCATGTCCCCTTAAATCTAACAAAAGAAGATTATAATTTTTTGAAAAATATTTTATTTGTTTAAACCAAATTGTTGAACTTCCGCCAGCACCATGAACAAAAGTTATCCACTCCTTATTTTTAGAGTTATTAGAAAGATGTTTAGTATAATGTATCATTAAATCAAACCTTTATCAATCATATGTTTTTTCATTTCTTCTTGAAGTTCTGAAGCTGCTATCATTGCCTTTTCAGCATAATCCTGATCATTTGATGAATAAATGATTGATCTAGATGAGTTAACTAACAATTTTAAACCACTATCTAAACCATTTTCACAAATATCTTTTAAACTTCCTCCTTGCACTCCAACGCCAGGAATTAATAAATAAGAGTTTGGGACCAATTTCCTTATCCTATTTATTTCTTTAACATTCTTAGCTCCTACTACATACATTATATTTTCAGAATTTTTCCAATTTTTTGATGTTAATATGACATCTTCATATAATTTGTTTGAAGTATTAGATATTTCTTTTAACTGAAAATCTTCAGAACCTAAATTTGAAGTTAGTGCTAATAAAAAAACATATTTATTTTCAAATGAAAGAAATGGTTCAACTGAATCTTTTCCCATATATGGTGATATTGTAACAGAATCAAATTCTAGATTTTCAAAAAATGCTTTAGCATACATATTTGAGGTATTACCAATATCACCTCTTTTAGCATCAGCAATGGTAAATATTTCAGGATAATTTGAGTTTAAATAACTAATAATTTTTTCTAATGACTTCCATCCTGACAATCCATAAGCCTCAAAGAAAGCAATATTAGGTTTATAAGCTACAGCAAATTTATTTGTTGAATCAATTATATCTTTTGCAAAAGAAAAGATAGGGTCTTCTTTTTCATTTAAATGGGCTGGTATCTTATTTAGGTCTATATCAAGTCCTATACAAAGAAATGATTTTTTCTCTTTAATTTGATTTTCTAATTTAATGATACTCATTATACTTCTCCTGCTTCTTTTAATTTCTCAGCGTTTATATAAAGCTTAATCTCATCAATTAATTTTGAGACATCTCCATCAAGAATTTTTGGAAGATCATAAAGTGTTAATCCTATTCTATGATCTGTAACTCTCCCTTGAGGATAATTGTAAGTTCTGATTTTAGCAGACCTATCACCAGACTTGACTAGTGCATTTCTCTTTTTAGAATCAGATTCCATTTTTTTAGACAACTCTAGTTCATACAATCTAGACCTTAACACCTTAAGCGCTTTCTCCTTATTTTTATGTTGAGATTTTTGATCTTGACATTGAGTTACTACTCCAGTTGGTTCATGAGTTAATCGAACAGCTGAATAAGTTGTATTTACAGATTGACCTCCAGGACCTGATGAACAATAGTAATCAACTCTAACTTCATTCATATCAATTTCTATATCAAACTCTTCAGCTTCTGGAAGTACCATTACGGTAGCTGCAGATGTATGAACTCTACCTTGTGTTTCTGTTTGAGGAACTCTTTGAACTCTATGGACACCAGATTCATATTTTAAAATCCCATAAACATCTTCGCCTGATATCTCAAAAATTATTTCCTTAAAACCTCCAGCTGTACCGGCACTAGTGTCAACCAAACTGGTTTTCCATTTCATTTCTTGACAAAATTTGGTATACATCCTATATAAATCACCAGCGAATATACTTGCCTCATCACCACCAGTACCTGCCCTAATTTCCATTACCACATTTTTTGAATCATCAGGATCTTTGGGAATCAATAGAATCTTAATTTCATCTTCTAGTTTTGATATATTTTGTTTCGATTCTTCTAATTGTTCTTTAGCCATATCAATCATGTCCTTATCAGAAGAATCACTTATATAGTTTTCTGCTTCTTTTTTACTGGCAATTGCTGATTTATAATCATTCCCTTTGTCAACAAGCTTTTTTAAATCTTTTAGCTCTTTATTTAACTCTATATATTTCTTTTGATCAGCAATAATCTTCGGATCACTAATCATTTGATATATTTCGCTATATCTTTTCTCTACTATGTTTAATTTATCAATCAGCATATATATAATTAATATTCAAAATTACCCAATTCTGAGCTAATAGAAAGCTTTTTAGTCTCATATGATTGGACCCTACCTATAACCTGTGCATCTATACCACATGAATTTGATATTTCAATTATTTTATTAGCCGTGGTTGAGTCAGTATATATCTCCATTCTATGCCCCATATTAAAGACTTTATACATTTCTCTAGAATCAGTATCAGATTCGTTTTGTATTAGTTGAAAAACTGGAGGAATATCAAAAAGGTTATCCTTAATTATATGCAGGTCATTAATAAAATTTAAAATTTTAGTTTGCCCACCACCGGTACAATGAATTATTCCATTTATATTTTCTCGCCCAACTTTTTCAAAAATTATTTTCAACAATGGTGTATATGTTCTAGTAGGTGATAAAACTAAACTTCCAATATTTAATTCTGAATTATCAATTTTATCAAGAATTTTTTTTGTACCTGAATAAACTAAATCAATTGGAACTTCAGGATCAAATGATTCTGGATATTTTACAGCTAGGTATTTATCAAATACATCGTGTCTTGCTGATGTTAAACCATTACTTCCTATTCCAGAGTTGTGTTTATTTTCAAATTTTGATTTACCAAAAGAAGATAATCCCACAATAACATTCCCCTCCTTAATGTTTGCATTATCAATTATTTGATCTTTTCTTATTCTAACTGTAATAGAAGAGTCAACAATAATGGTCCTAACTAAATCTCCTACATCAGCAGTCTCACCTCCTCCACTATATATGTTTATACCATTATTTCTAAATTCAGATAAAACTTCATCGGTTCCAGAAATAATTGATTTTATAACATCTCCTGGTATCTTATTCTTATTCCTTCCAATAGTTGAAGAAAGAACCATATTATCGATTGCTCCAACACATGCTACATCATCAACATTCATTACAATAGAATCTTGAGCAATACCTTTCCAAACAGAATTATCTCCTGTTTCTTTCCAATATATGTATGCTAAAGAAGATTTTGTACCTGCTCCATCTGAGTGAATTATCAGAGCGTGTTCATCACTATTTCCAATATAATCGGGTAATATTTTACAAAAAGCTTTTGGGAATAAACCTTTATCATGGTTTTTTATTGCTTCATGAACATCTTCTTTATCTGATGAAACACCTCTTAATTTGTATCTATTGCTCATTATTTGTGGCAAAGTTATCAAAAAATAAATCTTAATAAGTTTTTAATAAATATCTTTAGTCAACAAAAATAAATTTATGTTTTTGGTATAATTTTAAATCGAAATTATTAGAAGAGTTTTTTGATTTAATAATTCATACAAAGAATTGTATTTATTTTATCTTTTTGGAAAATTTTTATTTGATATATTGAGAAATTCATAAAAATCAAATAAAATTTTATTAAGGTCCTTGTTAATAATTTCAAAAAATTTATTTTACTATTATTTAAAAAAAAAGTTATGAGCAAGTCTAAATTAGAATACATTTGGTTAGATGGATACAAACCAACAGCTAGCCTAAGAAGTAAAACAAAAGTTATTGAAAATTTTGATGGAAAACTAGAGAGTTGTCCTATGTGGGCATTTGATGGTTCATCAACACGACAGGCAGAAGGAGGATCTTCTGATTGTCTTCTAAAACCTGTTGCCATTTATAAAGACCCTGAAAGAAAAAATGGTTTTCTTCTAATGAATGAAGTTTTAAATGCCGATGGCACCCCTCATGAGTCAAATGGTAGAGCTACAATTGATGATGGTGATGATGACTTTTGGTTTGGTTTTGAACAAGAGTATTTTCTATGGGATACCGAAACAAATCTTCCGTTAGGGTTTCCAAAAGATCAAACTCCTCAAGGGCAATTCTATTGTTCTGTTGGTGGAGCAAATACTTTTGGAAGAGAAATAATGGACAGACACCTTGATGTTTGCTTAGATGCAGGTATTAATGTTGAAGGAACAAATGCTGAAGTAGCGGCTGGCCAGTGGGAATTTCAAACATTTGCTAAAGGCGCTCAACAGGCAGGAGATGAGATGTGGGTAGCGAGATATCTTCTTGAAAGAATTGCAGAAGATTATGGACTTGCGATTGAATATCATCCTAAACCTTTAGGTGCAACAGATTGGAATGGTTCTGGTATGCATGCAAATTTTTCAAATACAACTCTTAGAACTTGCGGTTCAAAAGAAACTTATGAAAAAATTTGTGAAGCTTTTAGACCAGTAATAAAAGAATGTATTGAAGTTTATGGAGCATATAATGATCAAAGATTAACAGGTGATCATGAAACTCAATCAATTACTGAGTTCAGTTATGGTATTTCAGATAGGGGTGCATCAATCCGAATACCGATCATGACAGTTGAAAGTGGATGGAAAGGATGGCTAGAAGATAGACGTCCATCGTCCAACGCAGATCCATATAAAGTTGCTGCTATAATTGTAAAAACTGTTAAGGGAGCTAAGTAACTCTTACTAACTAATTAAAGGGATTATAAATGCTATATACATAGCAAGTAGTATAATTCCCTTCATTCTATTTAACTTGTTTCTTTTATGAAGATATGCTAATGGTAATAGTATAAATGAAAATGCTACGACCCATATCATATCCTTACTTATTATATCAAAATCAATTCCAGTGATCGGATTTATAGTAGATGTTATTCCTATAACGACTAATAAATTGAATATGTTTGATCCGATTAAGTTCCCTATAGCCAAATCATTATGTTTTTTTAATGATGCTGCAACTGATGCTGCAAGCTCTGGTATACTAGTCCCTATAGCAACCATTGTTATACTGATAATTCTTTCAGATACATTAAACTTATTAGCTACTGATATTGATGATTTTATCAAGGTTTCAGCTCCTAGCCATAAAATCGCTGCGCTTATTATTAATAAAAAAAATGATTTTGAAATGTTTTGTTTATCTAGGTCTAAATCCTTATCAAGAGAAGATGTATCAGGTTTTTGATAATAAAAGAGATAGAATAAGATTAGAAATATTAAACCTAACATAATTATACCTTCAATTCTTGAAATTTCAGAATTACTTGCTATAAATAAATAAAATACTGCAGTACTAAATATTAATAATGGAAAATCTGTATAATAAAATCTTCTTTTTATTGTAATTGGATATATCACAACAACTATACCCAAGACTAAACCAAGATTAGCAATATTGGATCCTAAAACATTACCTAAAGCAAAATCAGAATAACCCATTATAGTTGCATTTAAACTAACTATTAATTCAGGAGCAGATGTTGCGAAAGAAACTATTGTCATCCCAATTATTATTTTAGGGATAGACAGCCTATAGGATATTTCTACAGAATACCTTGTTAACATATTACCACCAAGGGAGAGAAGTAAAATTCCAGAAATAATTGCGAAAAAATCCAATTTTTATTGTTATGATATTAAAATACAATGCTAAAATAGATAATTTTGATAGTCTAGATTAACATTTTGTCTTCAAAATAATTATTATCTGAAATAGTCGTAATTTAGCCATTCTTAAATGGGCGAATAGTTTAACGAATAGAACCTCAGATTACGGCTCTGAAAGTGGGGGTTTGATTCCCTCTTCGCCCTCTTTATTTTTATATCATATAAAAGACTACCTTTGAATAAAATAAATGTTATGGATTGTAACTGCGAAAATTGTGATTGTACGACTACATGTCAATGTAATTGTTGTGATTGCTAAAAAATATTCTAATTTAAGTTAAAAAAATAGCTATTTTAAATAATTGATAATCAGCGTTTTAATTAAACTTATCAACATTTTTTACATTTTTTTTTAAAAAAGTTTGTTTTTTTAAAATACTTTACTACTTTAGTAGAACAATTAGAAATGATAGAAAAATTATCTATCAAAAGTCAAGCGAAAGCGAGAATATAAATTGTAAAAAGTTTAAACATAAAAAAGCAGTAAAATTAACTGAAACGAGGAGTCAAATCCGAAAGTGCTTAAACGATTAGAAAGCCTGTCACAGCAATGCGACAGGCTTTCGAATTTTAAAGACGTTTTAATTAAAATAATAACAATGAAAAAATTACTTATAATATCAGCTGCGATTTTATTCACCTTAGGAACTCTTAGCTGCACAAACATTAAAACACAAAACATTAATGATGCAAATAATGTTGTTATGCTGGTTGTTCCCGAAGAGTTATCTTCAATTGGTGATGATGAAAAATATGCAAATTTTGAAATTGATGTTCCTGAAATAACAAAAGATGTATATGATAATTCCAGTATTACCGCTTATATCAGAAGAACTTATGATGATGGGAGACCTGAAAGATGGAGTGAATTACCACAACCATTTTTAAGTCTAGATGATAGTTCTATATCATATCTCAGTTTTGGAGTAGGATTTATAAGAATATCCCTTCAATCAGAAACTTCAGTACTTGAGTTATTTGATTTGATGAAAGGTAATGATCTTAAATTGGTTATCAATTAAGATTATGCGTTTGAGCATAAGTTTTATATGTAGGTTCTAGAGGAGAAATAATTTCAAAAATTTCTGTCTTATTATCAACTTTAAATTTGAATTCCTTGATGTTATCTATAATAAAGAAAGTTCCTTTATCATATATGGCACCAGAGTAGGTAATTCCTCCTTGTATAATAAAGTATGAATGGTAGCAATCATCAATTATATTAAATAAAAAGATACCAGAATTAATCTGATGATAATAAACTTGCACTCCCTCTGTATCAAGGTTTAAGGGGTTATCTTCATTTGAGATAACTTTAGTTGTTCTATTGTTACCATCAATTAATTTAAACTCTGAAGATTTATAATCTTTATAGCTAGGCTCCTCGTATAATGAATTTTGAATGTTTGGATCAAACCAAATTTGAAATATTTCAGTATTTGAATCAAGCTCTTCAGAATGAGAAATTCCTTTTCCTGCTTTTATAATCTGAACATCTCCCTGATCTAGTGAAATCCATTTATTTAAGAGTGTATCAAAATGATTAAGCTTACCCTTTAGGATAAAACTGCAAATTTCAAATCCCCTATGCGGATGAAGACCTATAGTGCTTTTTCTATTAGAGGTAAAAGCATGTGCCCAGTAAAATAAATTTGAGTATGGCTTTTGGGTTCCACCATCTTGAGGAAATCCAATAGGTTTTTTTTCTATAATTTCACCATCATTAAAATTCCCATTAGCTTGATTTTCTTTTAAAATTATTTTTACAGGCACTATTACTGATTTTTTTTCTTTTTAGTTGCAAAATTTACACCCTTACTTTCCCATCTAATTACTGAATCTTTTATCATTTTAAACTTGATATACTTATCTAGTGATCTTTCAGCATATGTCAGTGGCATACTATACTCTGCAAAAGATTGTTTTGGAGAAACATTTGAGATATTAGGATGGTAGTAATTAACTCTTTGATTAAAAACTCCAAAATCATAATAATATTCATCTATTTCACCTTCAGATGATATAGATCTTGGCTCACCAAATCTATCTATAACAAGCTGTTTACTTACTAATCTTGACATATTATCTGAATGCGTATAGAGAACTTTAGAGTTTGAACACCCTATAAGTAATAAAAGTAAAAATATATTTCTCATAATTAAATTGGAAATCATTTGATTCCCATAAATATATAAAACGTATTACTTCATGTCAATTATACTATCTAAGAATTCTTGTGTAACTTTAAAATAATACCCATTTTCTTCATGCAAACTTCCATCTGCCTTTCCATTAAATGTATGAAAATCCTTTAAATGAGCGATAAATCTATCAAGATCCTCAACAATATAATCCCTTCCGTCTATATCTTTTATCTTAACCACCTACCATCATTGTTGACCCTGCTGATTCCGCTTGCTGCTTTTGCCTCATTAAGAATAAGGCATAAATAATGAGTTCATAACTGGCATTATTATCAAGAATTTCTATTTCTATATCCGGTTTCCATTTCTTCCAAGAATAATGAATTGCAACAATTGATTTTACCCCATCTTCAAGCAGACTATATATTTTATCAGAGCTCCAGGCACTTCCCTTTTTTGTTGACTTAATCCAATATTTTTTATTTGTTTGGTGTAAATGAATATGATGACCATTTTTCCAACTAAAAGGTATATCCCCTATCAAAGAACCACTTTGCAATATTTGAAAACCACTACTCCAAAAACTTTTCTTTTTTATCTCATATGTTCTATTATCATAAAAGAATCTTACCTGTTGGGAATACCATTTTGGTTTAACACCTTTTATTAGAACCACATTATCTTCAAGTATCTGAAAATCTTTCATATTTTTTTCAATATTGAGTTTTATATTCATTAATTATATATTTTAAAGTTAGAAACATTGTAACCTATCTCTTCATCAGCTATCATCTTTGACATATCAAAGTATAACGTTTCAGGGTAGCCATATTCTTCATTATATTCTATTTCATAAAATTCAGGTTGTTCATCAAGCTTAGACTCAATAAAATCAAATAATTCATCTATTGTCATAAATGAACTGTATCCAACAGTTTCAGTTGGATTTTTCCCATCTATTGATATTATTAAATTATTTTCAACCTCTATATCTTTTGGTTGAGTAAATTCATACGGAAAACAAAAACAGGAAATAGTTTGAGTCATATTATAATCATTAATATTTAATGACTCCCATAATTCTATACCTATTAATTTATCAATTATATCATTAGATCTAGAGCAGGATATAAAGAGTAGGAATGGAATAGTTAATAATAACTTATTTATGTTCATTTTTTAATTTAACATAGTTTGAGCTCTTTTTCTTGAATTCATTGAATCTAGGAATAGAAACATTCTTAACATATGGATTATTAGGGTTCTTTTTCTCAAAGTCTTGATGATAATCTTCTGCATAATAGAACTCTTCAATCTTTTTTACTTCTGTAACAATATTTTTTCCAAAAATAGAAGTAGATGATAAGAAATTAATGTAATTATTAATCTTTTGCTTTTCTTTTTCATTAGAATAAAAAGCAATTGATCTATATTGTGTTCCGTAATCAGGTCCTTGCCTATTCATTGTTGTTGGATCATGCGAATCAAAAAATACTTTTAAGAGCATCTCAAACTTTATCATAGATTCATCATATATAATCTCTATCGACTCAGCATGACCTGTCCTTCCAGTCATAACCTGATAATAGTTTGGATTAACAGTAGAACCTCCTGCATAACCAGAATAAACTTCTTTTACCCCCTCTAGGCTTTCATATATTGTCTCAACACACCAAAAACAACCTGATGCAAAATATGCTTTTGAATATTCTGAATAATCTTGGTTATTAATAAAATAAACTGGTTGTTGATTATCTATTGGTTCTGGAGCACTAATATTACATGAGAATATCGGTACAAGTATAAATAAATTAATCATTTTCATTTATTTATTTTTTTCTATATAATCTGACATTTTTGATATATCCTTCTTATAGGTCATGTCTGGAACTTCCTCACATAATTCATGCACTTTCATTTTATTAATAGTAGACTTCATCATGTTTTGGAGAGCTACTGCAATTTCTTTTTCGTTTCTAATTGGATTTATAGGACAATCCTTAAAAAAGCTATATACTTGATCACCAAAAAACGAAAATATATTCATACTAACATATATACCTTTTGAGTTATATAAATCAATAGTTTCTTGATCTGGCTTCTCTATAATATTATTTAAAAACCCATCGATAATATCTAAAATTGCAAAGCCTCTTAGTCTTTCATTTTCAAAGTTTAAACAATCAAATTTATATGCAATCATAGAACAATGGTCTGTAGAATCTATTAGAGTTCTAAAAGAATTCTCAGAATATAGATTATCACTATTACATACAAGAAACCTTAAAACTTTTAATTCTGGATATTGATCTTGGGCTTGACATATAGCATCAGCTGTTCCAAGAGGCTTCTCATTACCATAGAAATCTTGATATGCAATTTTTATTTCAATTTTTAGCTCGTGTGAAATCTTATCTAGATATAACTTAAATTCATCAGAATTTTTAGACAAGATTATATAATAACTTGTAATACCTCCGGCTATTGCATTTTTAATTATATAATAAATAAGAGGGTTTCCAGATTGTATTTCAATAAATCCCTTTGATCTTGTATTGGCTTGAGAAATGACAGATTTTGACATTTTATCATCACTATCTGATGACTTCATTCTAGAAGATAATCCTGCTGCTAATATTAATAAAGGTATTTTATTCATCTGATTTTATATTTGGACCATTACTTTGACTTGCGATAAAAGCATCTTTTGCTCCATTTTCTTTTAATTTACCAACCACACCTTGTGATATATTTTTATCAAATATAGCAACTATTGACCCACCTCCACCAGAACCAACTATTTTTGAACCATATGCACCCATTGAATTACATATATTGATCATCTGATCAATCTCATCAGTTGTAATCTTCAGTTCATCTCTTAGCAAATTATGATGATTTGTCATTAATTTTCCTAAAATTTTTATGTCTGGATTATCCTTTCTTAACTCGTTATCAGCTGCTTTTGTAATATCAAAATTTTTAATTGCAGCTTTAAAATAAGGCTTCAGGTCTTGATCTAAAGACTCATAACAAGAATTATAATCATATGTATCTTTATTATATACATCAAATCCAGTAAACAAATTTTTGATAGTTTCTAATGCCAGTAGTTGATTTGATTTTAACTTTTTAAGCATTCCTCTTGTATCCTTTCCAGCATTTGAAACCCCAACAACTAGGTCAACATTGGAAAAATTATAGTTATAAGAGTGTATATTACTATTTAATGTATTCAAAAATATTGTACCTCCATGTGATATAGTATATTGATCCATATTCCCTCCAGAACTTCCAGTTTCAACAACCTCTGTTTGATAAGCAAGTCGTGCTAAAGTTTTATAATCAATTTTTTCTTCAGGCATAAATGAATGTAACAAGAATTGAATCCATGCAACTGTAAGTGCTGAAGAGCTTGATAAACCTGAATTGATAGGGATATTACTTGAAATAGAAATATCATATCCTTTATTTGGAATACAACCATATTTCTTTAATACTTTTAATGCAATTCGTAAAAATTCAGGCTTCCCTTTATAATTATAATCTATATTATAATCAATTATATCTTTTTGCTTAATGTCAAGTTTGTTTATATAAAAACCTTCTGCAAGATTTGATTTTGCATCAACTTTAATATATCTATCAATTGCAATTGCAATAATTGGTAAATTAAGATAATCTTGGTGATCACCATAAAGACAAATTCTTGCAGGAGCAACAGATGTTATGTTATTTGACATTATGGCTTTATATTAAAAGGCTTTGTAGAAACCCAATTGCCTCTTGTAAAATCAGGAAATTCTTGAGGTATACCACCTTGATTAACAGAGTTTGAAGTAAGCTCAATTAGAGAACTCCATGCACATCCTTCATAAACGTTTTGATCTAATGGTTCACCATTTCTAAGGCACTCTATAATTCTATATACCATTATCCCGTCCATACCTCCATGTCCAGAATTCCTAGTTAGCTCATTTAATCTTTTATACATAGGATGATCATATTTTTCATATAAACGCTGAATACCTTCGCCTTCAATCCACTTTTTAGAATCTTTAGAAAAATTCTCAAATCCTTTATCAAAAGCAGCTCTCGTTGGCCCTCCAGCTAATGCTCCTTTTGTACCCTGAATTAAATTTAGCCGAGTGTATGGCCTAGGGCTAGTTTCATCCCACTGAACCATTATTGTTCTACCAAGATAAGTTTTAATTAACGAGGTATTAATATCACCATTTTGAAAATTAAGTTTTCTCCACTTATGATTCTTATCAAAATTCTTTTCTGTAAATATTTTTCTTCCTAAAGCTGGAGAAGAAAAAGAAACTAAAGTCTTAAAAGTGTCTTCTCCCCTTAATAAATTCATATATTGAGAAACAGGTCCTAATCCATGAGTTGGATATAAGTTTCCTTTTCTTTTTTCATATTGTTTTGTCCTCCATGAACCTGTACCCGTTTCTTCTTCAAACATTTGCCATCTTAAATCATGAATATAAGCAGCTTCTCCATGTAGTAATTCTCCAATTAAACCCTTTCTACATATATTAAGAAACATAAGCTCTTCTCTTCCATAATTAACATTTTCCATCATCATGCAATGTTTTTGATATTTTTCAGATGTATTAACTATATCCCATAGCTCTTTGATTGTTGTAGCCATCGGGACTTCTACAAAAGCATGTAAATTATTTTTCATACTCTCTACTGCCATAATTCCATGACTATTCCAGTTAGTCGATATAACAACTATATCAGCATTAGTCTCCTTTAACATTATTTTCCATTTATCCTTATTACCCCAGTATGTCTTAACATTATTATGACTTTTAGATGTTTTAAGACTTTTGATAATGGATAAGCTTTTAGATATATTAACTTCATATAAATCTGATATAGCAACTATTTGGGTGTTTTCGATAGAACCAAATCTTTTTATATGCCCTTGCCCTCTATATCCAACACCAATTAATGCTATTTTAATTTTATCTAACCTTGGAGCAATAAAATCACCCATATATTTTCCATTTGCTACAGAGCTATTTATTTCAGCATTTAATTTATTTGTTGCAAGGAATGCAGACGAAATTGCAGTAGTTTTCAAAAACCTTCTTCTATCGAAAAAACTCATACAATAAATATAATTCAATAATTTGTATATTTAATTATATCCTACAATAATGGATCTTAAGCTAAAAAATAAAACTGTTTTTATATCTGGCTCATCTAAAGGAATTGGATTTCAAACCGCAAAACTATTTCTAGAAGAAGGTGCTACAGTTATTATAAATGGAAGAACTGAGGAGAGTGTTCAAAATGCATTAGAAAAATTAAATTCAACTAAAGCTTCTGGTATTGCTGCAAATTTTATTGATGACAAACAGATTAATGAGCTTATAAAAAGATTACCTGATATTGATGTTTTGGTAAATAATGTTGGAATATTTAGAGGTAAAAACTTTTATGATGAAACAGATAAAGATTGGAATGATCATATTCAAGTTAATTTATTAGGGGGTGTAAAACTATCAAAACACTTTCTACCAAAGATGATTAAAAAGAACTGGGGTAGAATAATTTTCGTATCCTCAGAATGTGCTACACTAGTGCCAGGAGATCTTCTTAGTTATAGTGTTTCCAAAGCATCTGTTAATGTTTTTTCAAGCGGATTAGCTAAACTTACTAAAGGAACAAGTGTAACTGTTAATACAATTATTCCAGGCTCTACATTATCAGAGGGTTCGAAAATCTTTCTTGAGGAAACAGCTAAAAGGGAAAACAAGACAGTAGAAGAAGTTGAATCTAATTTCTTTAAAGATGTAAGACCTTCATCTCTATTAGGAAGATTTGCTAGAGTTGAAGAAGTTGCCTCTACTATTGTTTATATATCAAGTCCTTTAGCTTCAGCTACTAATGGAGCATCAGTAAGAGTTGACGGAGGAAGTATGGGATCAGTATTTTAATAAAAAAACCTTTCCATATTTCTATGAAAAGGTCTTTTTGAATATAGATTAGAATTTATTCCGAATCCGGAGCTACAGCCATTACTAGCCCAGTTGCATCTCCAAAATCACCACCATTAACTATTTTACCATCTTCATCAAATGTTAAATAATGATACCAAAGTCCTCTGAAACTTTTACCAGAAGCAGTATTTGTTCCAGACCAATATCCATAAGTTCTAACACTTCCATTAGGTAATCCAGTTTCAGGATCAGCACCTGGAAGATAATTTTCAGCTTCCCAAGTTATACCTTCCATTGCATCTTGCCAACCCTTCAGATAATTTAGAGTCTCCTCTCTATTCATAATAGGTCCACCATAAAATGCACTTTGGTATTCAACTTCGTCTGCATAAAAAGCTGAAACAGCTTCAAAGTCTTCAGTTACAAAAACTTCAAACCATTCTTTCGTTATCTCTAGATTTCTTTCATAGTCTGGATGCTGTCCAGTTGAACAAGAAATAAATAAAGCAATAACAATGATTAATAATAATTTTTTCATAATAAATAATTTTATAATTAATGAATATAAAAAAACCTTTCCATATTTCTATGAAAAGGTCTTTTATATTTAGCGATTAATTATTCTGCTTGAAGAGAACCTAAAAGACCTCCAGCATCAAAATAGTCTCCACCTGAGATAATAAGTCCGTCTTTAAAATCCCATGTGTGATAAGATATTAACTCCCAGCTTTTGCCTGTTTCTGTGTGAATACCAGTCCACTTACCATATGTTCTAACGCTCCCATCAGGTTGACCTGTTTCAGCTAAAACACCTGGTAACCAGCTAACGGCTGTATACGTAACATCTTCCATAACATCATGCCATCCTTTAAGATATTCACCAAAACCGGCTTTATCTATTTGAGCACTTCCATGAAAAGCTGGTTGCCATTGCAAGTCTTCATGAACTAAATCAAGTTGAGCTTGAAGATCAGCTTCACTTCCTTGAAGCTCAAGAAGAGTTTGTGCTGTTTTAACATTTGCTTCAAAATCTGGGTGTTGCCCAGTAGAACAAGAAACAAATAAAGCCAGTAATGTAATTAATAATAATTTTTTCATAATAATTGTTTTTAGTCTTGCTAATATACAAAACCTTTGTTTTCTAAAACATTTGAAGCCTATCATTATCTATTGACCATCGTTTGACTTTTTGAACAAGCCCTGTTGATGCACCAACAAGTTTTGCTGTTCTTCTTATACTCTCTCCTCTTTTAAGATGTCTTAGGATGTTAATAGTTTTAGGCTTTTCAAAAAACTCCTCAATAGATTCAAGTTGTTTTCCACCAACACCTTTATATCTACCTAGATCCTTAGCTTTAGAAACGCCATATCTTTGAGATTCCTTTCTATTGGTATATTCCATGTTTGCTAAAGACATTAATAAATTAAGTAGAAGTATAGTGTCAGATTTTACTCTTCCATATTCATCCATTGTTTCTAATCCTTCATTTTTAGATGTTAATGCAATACCATTTTGGATTAAAAAATCAATGGTATTCAAAACATCTATTTGATTTCTACCAAGCATTGTGATAGAATCGACAATTATTTTTGAAATTTTCTTTTGGCCAATAAGTCCAAAAATAAGAGAACCTTTATCTCTTTTTGAAAAAGGGATAATACTACTACAGTTATCAACATAATAATTTGGAGAATTATAATTAGAAGAAATTTTTGATTTATCAGACTCCTGAATATAATGTACTATCATATGTAGTAATTAAATAAGTATCAAATATACATATATTTTTTTTAATAATTTAGATAATAATTAATAAAATCTTTTAATAATACTATCAAATAAGAATTAATTTTGTTTATTATTAATTAAGTTATAAAAGAATATTTATAAAACGATACACTTTTAAAATAATACACATAAATATATTTTTAATAAAAAAATATTACATTTATAAAAAATTTGTAATGGGTGTAGGAAATATTTTTATAGGAACATTAGTATTAATATTTGCAATTGCAATTATTATAGAATTGAAAGAAAGGTTTTTTTAACCTAGCTCAATTGTTCCACCAGTCTTAACAGCTTGATCACATGCAAGCGCAATTTGCAAACTCTTGTAGGAATCTTCAAGGTGATCTTTTAAATCAATGTCATTTATAATAGAATCATAAAAATATGATTGTTCATTATCGCAAAGGTCTTGATGAGTAGGATCTTCATCATATACAATCTTTTTGTTAGGAGAAGTAAATTCACCTTCACTATCAAGTTCAGAACTATGAATTTTAAGACAATTATTCCTTGTATGATTTTCTATATTATCTGAGTCTGTAGAATGTATATCATCTTCTGAGACTATTGAAACAGAACCTTTTGGTCCAATAACATCCTTGATAAAAAATGCAGTTTCACTAATCATTGGTCCCCATGCACACTCATACCATCCAACAGATCCATCAGAGAATCTAATTTGTAGTTGCCCATAATTATAATTATCATTTGGGATTTCCTCTGTTAACCTAATACCAATAGCAGAAACACTCAAAGGTTTAGACTCGGTTATTTGACACATTACATCAAGATAATGAACACCACAATCAACGATTGGACTAAGTGAACTCATTAAATTTTTATGAACATTCCATGTATCTCCTGAGCTTTGTTGATTTAAATTCATTCGCATTGCAAGAGGTTTCCCCATTTTTTTTGATTCAAGAATAAATTTTTTCCAAATAGGATGATGTCTAAGAATGTATCCCACAACAATTTTTTTATCTTTTTTTATTGCTGTATCAATAATAGTTCTAGCACCTTTTAAATCAGAAGCAACAGGTTTTTCTAGAAAAATATGACAGTCATTTTCTAGAGCATATAGACTTATCTCTTCATGGGTATCAGGGTATGTTGAAATACACACAGCATCAGGTTTTGTAGTATCTATAGCTTCTTTATAGTCTTGAAATAACTGATAATTTGACCTTAATTTGTTATTAAGTTCAACCTTACTATCCCCTCTTGAAACGAGACCACAAATTTCAAATCCATCGTGATTTTCATAAGATATTGCATGAGATGCACCCATGTTTCCACACCCAATAACTAAAATTGATATTTTTTTGTCCATATTTTAATTTTAATCAAACATAGGTAATAATTATTTATTTTGTAAATTGAAAATAAAATACTTTAAATGCGTTCAACGTTAGCCTTAACATTCCTTTTGAGCACTTTCATTTGTGTTTATACTCAAACACCTGAAAACCCATGGTCATTTGATGTTGGAGTTAATACTGTTACAGTTAAAGATGAAGATGGATCAAAATTATCTCTACCAACTCTTAGCCTTTCAAGATATGTTTTTGGAAATTTTTCCCTTGGTTTGAATTTTAGTGAAAACAATGTAGAAGTATCTAATAAGGATTTATATTATTATTCATTAGATGGAATAATAAAATATGATATATCCAATAAAACAGAATTACTTGGAGTTGATATAGACCCTTATATTTTTGCTGGTTATGGTTTATCTAAATTTGGAGATGATGGAAACTTTTCAAATACTAGCATTGGTGGGGGACTTAATTTTGAGCTATCAAAAAACATAGCTATAAGTGCAGGTATAACATATAAGTCAATCGATGAGAATAATGCATATAACCACCTTCAACATGTTGTTGGGGTTAAGTTTAATTTTGGAAAAGGTGATTCTGATGGTGATGGAGTTCCTGATAAAAAAGATCATTGCCCTGATATCCCAGGATTAGCAGAATTAAATGGTTGTCCAGATAGTGACGGTGATGGAATACCAGATGATAAAGATCAATGTCCAATGACTCCTGGAATGGACTCAAAGAGTGGTTGTCCAGATAGTGACGGTGATGGTTTTGAAGATAGAGTTGATCCATGCCCTAATATGGCTGGTATTAACAATGGCCCTTGTCCAGATAGTGATGGTGATGGAATAACTGATGATATTGATAATTGTCCAAATGAAAAAGGACCTAAAAGTAATAATGGTTGTAAACTAGATGATATTGACGGTGATGGAGTTCCAAATATAGAAGATTTATGCCCAAATGAAAAGGGTGATCCTATGTTTTCTGGATGCCCACAGAAACCGGTTTCTTTAAATGATTTTATAAATAATAATGAAATTTATTTTGATTTTGATAGTTCTGAAACTAAAGCTACAGAAGTTGGGAAAGTAGATAATCTCGTAAAACTACTTAATAAATATATACACGTAAATATCTCAATTAATGGTCATGCATCATTTGAAGGAGAGTCTATCTATAATAAACTTTTATCTGATAGAAGAGCAAACTCAGTCAAACTAATGATTGAAGGTGGCGGTATTGACTCTATGAGATTAAAGGTTAATGGATTTGGTGAAGACGAACAGAAATATCCAAATATCCCTCCTAGCGAAAGAGCTAAAAACAGAAGAGTTCAATTCAAAATAGATTAATTAGATCTAATTTTTAAATTTCCCAACCCTCTCTATATTCTCTAGTTAAATATTGGTTTGCTTTATCTAGATTTGTAATCTCCATCTTTTTACTATCATACAACAATCTCTTTTTACCAATAAAGACATTACTTCTAGGAGATCTTTTAAGATAGCTACTTCTAATAGCAACATTTCCAAGTAAAACTATTTCAGTTAATGGTCCTGCAAAATCGAAATTAGAAGTAAGATTTCTATGCTTATCGCTACCATACCCATCTTTAATTGCATCAATCCAATGACTTTGATGTCCGAACTCTACAGAATTTATTTCAGATATTTTTCCTTTTTCTACAACACCATCTTTACCTTTAATATATAGTCTTGCATTGACTCCATAATTATCACTAGAAATTAATCCATTTTCCCCTATGATTAAAACACCATTATCTCCTATATCATCCCTATCTGTTATTATCTCAGGATGTGAAGGTCGAATACCTCCATCCATCCACACCATTTCAACCACTGAATCATTAATTTCAGAAGGCCTGAACTTATAGGTAATATATGAACTAGATGGACAAGCTTCCTCTATTAAAGGTGATGGAGTAAAAGCTTTAGCATATGGTAAATTTGAAACGCTTGCTTCAACACTAAATGGTTCAAAAAGTCCTAAAGCTTTTATCGGCACATCCATTATGTGGCAACCCATATCTCCTAATGCTCCGGTTCCATAATCCCAAAATCCTCTCCAATCAAATGCATGAAGTCCAGGAGTATATCCTCTATTTTCAGCAGGTCCAATCCATAGGTCCCAATCCATTCCTTCTGGTTTTTGAGATGGGTCAGGGCTTTGCATCGCAACTCCTTGCGGCCATACAGGTCTATTTGTCCAAGTATAGACTTTACTAATCTTACCAATCCTTCCTTCTTTAATCCATTTTTGAATCATTACTTGTTCAGGATTTGAAGCTCCTTGATTACCCATCTGAGTAACTATTTTATTTTTTCTTGCCAACTTTGTCAACATTCTTGCCTCTTTGATATTATGTGTTAAAGGTTTTTGAACATATACATGCACACCTTTTTCCATGGCAACTTTGGAAATATTAGCATGAGTATGATCTGGAGTAGAAATTGTAACCCCATCTAGATTTTCTTTTTCTAACATTTCCCTGAAATCTGTATAAAATTTTGCTTTAGGAAATTTTTCTGCTGCAACTTGAGCTCCATATGCATTCTGATGGACATCACATAATGCCACTACATTTTCTCTTCCACCAACACTGGCATGCAAAATGTCTGAATTACCTTTCCCATGTAGACCAATACCTGCAAGATTTAACTGATCACTTGGAGCTGTATACCCTACTCCTCCTAATACATTTCTAGGAACAATAAAAATTGATGACGCAATAGCGCTATTCTTAATAAACTTTCTTCTCGATTTGTTAGTTGATGCCATGATATTTTTTTATTGAATTTAATAAATTATTTATTCATTTTAAGCCATTTATTGACTCTTATTTTAGAATTTTCACTTATATCTTTCCAAAATAGATTGATATCAGCAAAATGATAGTCCTTTACAATGCTTAAAAAAAGTTTTCCTGGAATATCTGGCGGAGTAGCCCAAATCAAACCATCTATTACTTTTACTTCTGTTTTTTCTGGATAAATCTTAAGTTTATTATTACCTGAGGAAAATAATGAAAGACCTAAATATTTATACAAACTTCCTGGAGCGAACAACATACCTTTATGATCACTTATATTAGATTCTAACTGTTCATCCCATGTTATTGGGTTTGTAACAACAGCATTCTTAAACCATCTTTCATAATTAGCTTTTTTTGGATATGTATTGTATTTATATGTATTCCAAGAAACAAAACCTCCAATTTCATCTGGAGCAGTCATAGGTTTTAAACTTTTGAATTCATTGTTTTTAATTTTTGTGCCTATCAAATAAGCTGCTACTAGTTGATTTTGAAGTGGTTTTTCATCAATAAATTCTTTTATTAATTCTTTTGCCATCACTGTACCCTGACTGTGAGAAGCAATTATAAACGGCTTACCATTATTATAATTTTTAAGATAATACTGAAAAGACCTTTTTATATCAGAGTATGCAAGCCATAAAGCTTTTTCCCCATCAACCTTAAACTTATCATTAAAAACCCTAAGATGTGCTTGCCTATAGAATGGAGCATATAAATTTGCAGCATCTATCCAAGCAGTTGCTTGATGCTTAATAGGTCTTTCATAAATATCTGATCTAATATCACTATCATTTATATCAGCATTCCATTCTCTGTTTTTTTTACCACTTATAAGTGTTGGGTATATATAAAAAACATCAGCTTTTTTTTCAATATTATCATATTGAATATCACTTATAAATTCAGGATATTTATTTGGAAGAACAGCCCAATTTTTTTCATCAGAATAGTCTGGTTGATTAATTACTGGGCTATTATCAAAATCATATGGTTTATACGTAATTTTACATCCAGTTAAAAACCATAATAGAATATATAATTTTAAAAATTTTCTTTTCAAGATATATTTTTATAAAATTGTACGTAATTAGAAAAATATGAATGTAAATATCTTAAAATTCTTTATTATATCAATATTATTAATAACAATAAGTTGTCAAGATAATAATGAATCAATTATAGAAATAAAAAAATCTGTTAAACCTCTTAATGATTCCTCAGTAAGTGGATATATTTCGCTAAAATCTAAAAATATTAATAAAGTATATTCTGTTGAATTAGAAGCGCATTTATTTGGGTTAATCCCTGGAGAAAGTTCAATTCATATTCATCAATTTGCAGATTGTACTTCTATTGATGGTCTCAGTTCTGGCGGACATTGGAACCCAACACTACAACCTCATGGAAAATGGGGTGATCCAGAAGGTTTCCATCTTGGTGATATAGGTAATTTTTCTGTTGATAGCATAGGTCATGGGATGATTAAATTTAAAACAGATCAATGGTGTATTAATTGTAATGATGATAACAAAGATTTAATAGGTAAGTCTATAATTATTCATAATGGGGATGATGATTATGTATCACAACCATCTGGTGCAGCTGGAATTAGAATAGGTTGTGTGGATATTCCATCTGATATCATAGAGTCTAGTCAATAATCTTTTCAATCTGACTAGTAATTGATTCTATTGATTGGTTATCATAAAACTTTAAAGGATTTCCAAATTTAATTGAGAAATGTTTGTTCTTGTTTATTATTTTAAGACTATTTTTCTTGAAAACATCACCAAATCCATCAATTCTTACAGGAATAACTAGAGGATTAGCAGCTTTAATTATATGAGCTGTCCCAGATCTAACTGGCTTAGAATTATCAGTTGTACCTCTTGGAAATGTTATTACCCAACCATCATTTAAAGCTTTTATTATATTATCAAAATCTTCACTCCTTATGGATCTATTAATTTTTTTTCCAGCTTCTCTCCAAGTTCTTTTAATTAATATTGAGCCCGCATAACTTAAAATTTTTGTAATCAATGATGTTTTCATAGTTTCCAAAGCTGCAATAAAATAAATATTAGATTTTGGATTTAGTAAGTATAAAATATTTTTTAAAGAATCACTTCTTCCATTAACCGATGCATTAAAAACATGGAGCATTGCAATAACATCATAAAAATATGTTTGATGATTAGATATAAACAAAACATTATCGTTAGGAATTTCACTTAACAATGATGTTCCTTGTATATTAAACCTCTTATTATTAAATGTTCTATGAGTTATAGCACCAATTATTCTAATTATTGCCCTCTTAATGATCAAATATTGTCCAAAGATATTTTTCTTCAAAATAGATAATTATAAGTCTAATATAGTCACTAGATAATTAATATATTTTAACAATCATTTATTATTTTAATAAAAGTTTATTATGTAGATTTGCCTTCTAATAAAGAAATCTTATAATGACAATTACCCAATTAAAATATACACTCTCGGTTGCTAAGCATGGTAATTTTACTACAGCTTCAGAAAAATGCTTTGTAACTCAACCTACACTTAGTATGCAGGTTCAAAAACTTGAAGAAGAACTTGGAGTTAAAATTTTTAATAGGGCAACTAAACCACTTCAAATAACTGACGTAGGAGAAAAAATCTTAATTCAGGCTAGAAAAATAGTTGAAGAGTCTTCAAGGATGAATGATATAGTATCAGAAGAAAAGGGAGTTATTGGGGGGACTCTTAAAGTAGGAATAATTCCAACTGTTAGCCCTACACTGCTTCCGCTATTCTTAAATAGCTTCACTAAAAAAAATAAAAATGTAGAACTTAAGATTGAGGAACATACAACAAATAGTATGTTTGAAAAAATTGATAAAGGAGAAATAGACTGTGGGATTGCTGCAACCCCTCTTGAAAATAAAAATATCATAGAGAGTCCATTATATTATGAACCTTTTATAGCTTATGTCCCTAAGCATCATGGATTATCAGGAAGAGATTCTTTAGACATTGATGATCTTGAAGATGCTGATCTGCTTATCCTTGAAGATGGTCATTGTTTTAGAAACCAAATATTAAACTTATGTTCTATTAAAGACTTAAATAAACAGTTTGAATTAAAGAGCGGTAACTTTGAGACTTTAATTAACTTATCAAATAATGGCCCTTGGATGACAATATTACCACACCTCCACTCTGAACTTCTTTCAGATTCAAATAAAAAGAATCTAATTAAATTTAATAATCCTGCACCTGCAAGAGAGATTAGTTTAATTTATTCTAAAACTCAATTAAAGCTTCCAATTATTAATGCTTTAAAATCGACTATCTCTAAAGTAATAAGAGGACAAATCAAATACAATGATGTTAAAGTCTTGTCACCAAAGCAGTAGCCTATAGTTTTATTTATTATTGATTTGCTGAGTATTATAATAACCTTATATTTGCAATCATTTTCGGGGTGTAGCGTAGCCCGGTTATCGCGCCGCGTTTGGGACGCGGAGGTCGCAGGTTCGAATCCTGCCACCCCGACAAAATTACTTCAAATAAAAAGCTTTTTTATTCTAGCAATCCTGACAATAATTATTATTTATTCACATTAAGTGAGTTGTTATAAAGAAAACTTTACTGAGTAATTTATTTATTATAAATTCGAGAAAAAAATACATGAAAAATTTTTACCTACTTACTACATGCTTTATTTTGGTTATAAGTGTTGCATGTGCACAACAGGAAAACCCTCCATATGTTAAGATTTCTGATGATTCTGAAATATATCTTGAAAAAATAATTGATGGAATTGATATTCCATGGGGAATGGTTTTTATTAGTGATGATGAGTTTCTTGTATCTGATAAAAAAGGTATTTTATATCATGTTCAAAATGGAATTAAAAAAGCTATAAAAGGACTTCCGAAAATTGATGCAAATAGACAAGGTGGTTTACTTGATCTTGCAATTGATTTAAATTTCAACGACAATAAATTTATATACTTTACGGCAAGCGTTAATATAGAAGGAGATCAAGGTTCAAATACAGCTCTATATAGAGCAAAGTATGATAAGTTTGAACTAACAGATTTAACTTTATTGTATAAAGCAACTCCTAATTCTAAACAAGGAAGACACTTTGGGGGAAAAATATTAATTGATAATAGATATATTTATTTTACTATTGGAGATAGAGGAAATAGGGATGTCAACCCTCAAGATATAACTAGAGATGGAGGAAAAATCTATAGAATAAATCTTGATGGCACAATACCTAAAGACAATCCATTTGTGAACAATAATAATGCAAAAAAGGCAATATGGAGTTATGGGCATAGAAATCAGCAGGGGATAATCTTTGGACCTTCTCAAGGTGAAATCTGGGCTAATGAGCATGGTCCAAGAGGTGGAGATGAAATAAATATTATTAGACAAAGTGATACTATTTATAATAATGCAATAGAAACAAGAAATTATGGTTGGCCATTAGCATCATATGGGATTAATTATAATGGAACAAAATTTACCAATTATACCTCGTTAGATGGAACTCAAGCTCCTATGTATTATTGGACTCCATCAATAGCACCATCCGGTTTTGTTATGTTAAAATCAGATATTTATCCAAAATGGAAAGGCAATTTATTTGTAGGCTCACTTAGCTATAGATATCTTGAAAGAATTGAATTAGTTGGGACAAGAGTAATGAAAAGGGAAAAAATTCTTAATAGGATTGGAAGAGTGAGAAATATTATAGAAGGACCTGATGGCTTTTTATATGTTAGCGTAGAAAATAAAGGAATATTTAAAATAATTCCTGATACCCCTGAAACAAAAACTAGTTATGAATAATCTCTATCTAAAGATAATAGAGATAATAAAAAAACCATATTTTAAATATGTCTTGATAACTGTTGCGTTTATAGTATGGATGACATTTCTAGATACACATTCATTTCAGATTCACAATGAATTAAATAATGAGATAAATATGCTTAAAAAGAAAAAACAAGCATTAATTGAAGAAACAAAAAAAGACAAAGAATTAATCAACAAACTTAAAGACATTGATAGCCTTGAACACTTTGCTAGAGAAAACTACAATCTAAAGAAAGATAATGAAGAGATCTTCATAATCGAATATGAAGAAAATGAATAAAAAATTTAGTTAATGGGTAAAATTATTTCTGTAGCAAATCAAAAAGGAGGAGTTGGAAAGACAACCACATCAGTTAATCTATCTGCAGCTCTAGGGGTTTTAGAAAAAAAAGTTTTATTAATAGATGCTGACCCTCAAGGAAACGCTTCTTCTGCTTTAGGATTTGACTTTAAAAATGGATATAAAGGGTTGTATGATATGCTTAGCGGTTCAGAGCCAATAAAAAAAGTAATTCAAACATCAACATCACCAAATCTTGATATAATAGCTTCAAATATCGATTTAGTTGGAATTGAGATAGAATTAATAAATGAGAACAAGAGGGAATATAGACTAAAGTCTGAATTGGATTTAATTTCTAAGAATTATGACTTTATTATTATTGATTGCGCACCTTCATTAGGGTTAATTACAATTAATGCCCTAACTGCATGTAATTCAGTTATTGTACCAATTCAATGTGAGTATTTTGCATTAGAAGGACTTGGAAAATTACTTAACACTATCAAAAGTATTCAAAAGCTCCATAATGAAGAACTTGATATTGAAGGTTTATTATTAACAATGTTTGATACCAGATTAAGACTATCAAATCAAGTAGTTGATGAGGTAATTAAACATTTTGGGGAAATGGTGTTTAAAACTATTATAAAAAGAAATATTAAATTAGGGGAAGCTCCTGGATTTGGCAAAGATATTATAAGTTATGACGCAACATCTAGGGGGACAAAAAATTATCTTTCACTAGCTAATGAGATAATTCAAAAAAACAAAAGCTAAATGTCTAAAGCAAAAAAACAAAAAAAAGTTCTTGGAAAAGGATTGGCTGCTCTCTTAGATGACTCTGGATCGAAAAGCATCTCATTTGATAAACCAAAAAATAATTTTAGTTCATCAGAGGAAATTAATATAAAACATATTGAAATTAATCCAAATCAACCAAGACTAAATATTGACAACAGTAATCTTCAAAATCTTTCTGATTCAATAAAAGAGCTAGGTATTATTCAACCAATAACAGTTAGAAAGATTAATTCTGATAAATATCAGATAATTTCTGGAGAGAGAAGGTTTCGAGCATCAAAACTAGCTGGTTTATTATCAATACCATGTTATATAAAAAAAATAGACGGGGAAACTGATTCCCTTAAAATGGCTCTAGTTGAAAATGTTCAAAGAGTTGATCTTGATCCCATTGAAATTGCTCTTACATATAACAGATTAATTAATGAACTTGACATTACACAGAATCAACTTAGCAAAATTGTAGGAAAAGATAGAACTACTATCTCTAATATCATTAGGCTTCTTAAGTTAGATCCAATAGTTCAATCTGGAATAAGAGATGGCTTTCTTTCAATGGGTCATGGTAGAGCTCTGATTAATTTAGAGAACAAATCAGATCAACTTGACATTTATGAAAAAATAATAGGAGGAAAACTTTCCGTAAGACAAACAGAGAATTTAGTAAAAAAAATAAAGTCAGGATATAAAAGATCCACTGGATCATCTGATGTTTCAAGGATATATTTGGATGCTACTAATAAATTTGAAACTTTTTTTAATTCTAAAGTCAATATAAAAGAGAGTTCTTCAGGAAAAGTCAGCTTAAATGCAATATTTGAAAATATTGATAAATTATATGAAATATTAAAGAAAATATCAAATTGAGAAAACTATTTATTCTGTTTTTTATTTTACTTACTTTTCAAACTATGGAGTCTCAAAGGATAGAAAAAGATTCTATAAATACTAGGAAAGAAAAATTGATGAATGATCCCCTAACTCCTTCTAAGGCTGCTTTTTATTCTGCAGTAGTTCCAGGATTGGGTCAAGTCTATTCAAGAAGAGGCTGGATGGTTCCAATAATATATGGTGGTTTAGGCGCTTCAGCATATTATTATGACTATAATAAAAAAGAGGCCGATAAGTATAGAACAGCATATAAGAGAAGACTTTCCGGGTATTTTGATGATGAATATATGGATATAATCCCTGAAACTGAAAAACTTCTAGAAGGGATGAAATTTCATAGAAGATATAAGGATATTTCATTTATTTTTTTAGTTGGAACCTATGTCCTAAATATAATAGATGCAAATGTAGGTGCACATCTACTTCAATTCAATGTTAGTGAAGACCTATCTTTCGAACCATACATAAATAATAGTTATTTAAACATAAATGAAAGCATTGGCTTAAGCTTTAAAATAAATATTGATTAGCTATGAACGTTATTGAATGGTTTTATTTTTTTGTAATTATTAATCTAATAATTGGTTTTAGTACCTGGAAACTATTCAAAATTTCAGGAAAAAATGCATTTACATCTTTTATCCCCTTTTATAATATCATAAATACTTTAGATATTATAAAAAGACCAAAATGGTGGATAATTTTATTATTCTTACCAACTATAAACCTTTTAATGATTCCTGTCATATGGATTGAATTTATTAAAAGGTTTAACCACAATACTAGGAAAGATATATTTTTAATGTTATGCTCTTTAGGATTATACTCTTTATATATAAATTATTTTAGTAAGAAGAAAATTTATCTTGACTCTGAAATAAGTGTAAGTGGATTTGAAAAATCTATAGGGTCATTTGTTTTTGCAATAGTTGTAGCTACAGTTGTACATAATTATTTTATACAACCGTTTGTCATCCCAACTGGTTCTCTAGAAAAAACTTTAAAAGTTGGTGATTTCTTATTTGTTAGTAAATTTCACTATGGCGCTAGAGTGCCTAAAACTGTTATTGCACTTCCACTAGTTCATGACACAATACCTTTAATAAAAACTAGATCATATCTTAAAAAACCTCAATTACCCTATTTAAGGCTTCCTGGATTTCAAAAAATTAAGCAAAACGATATAGTAGTATTTAACTGGCCTGCTGATACAGTTAGAAAATTTTTTGTTAAAGAAAAAGGAGTTATAAAACCAATGGACAAAAAGTCTAATTATGTTAAAAGAGCTGTTGGTATTCCAGGTGATGTTTTTGAAATCAAAGATGGTTTGATTTATATTAATGGAAAAGAAAATATTCTTCCCTATAGAGCTAATCCATTATTTAATTATAAAATATATTCTAATAGTGGAGTTTCTTCATCAAAACTTATTAGTCTTGGAATAAACAACTTTATTAGAAAATACGAAATAGATATCTCTAATCAGTCATCAAATTCATTAAATAAATTATTACCATATCTACTAAGTTATTCTCAGACGGAGGATAATAAGTTAATTATAATAACTGACAATAAGGGCATACCAATAGATCTTGTTAGGAGTTTAAATCTTAGCATTATTGAATTACTAGAAAAAGAGAAAGATCTTAAATTAACTTTTGATGAGTTAAAAAAACTTGAACAAGAAGGAGGATTTGATAGTATTAATAGGCTAATTCAGAATACCAAATTATACAACAATACCTATTTTCCGAATAATATAAAATTCAACTGGAATAATGATAATTTTGGTCCAATTATAATTCCAAAACAAGGTCAAGCTATAAATATTAATCTTGATAATCTTCCAATCTATAAAAGAATTATTAAAGAATATGAAAATAATGATCTAGAAATTATTAATGGCAATATCTATATAAATCAAAAAGAATCAACCTCATATACATTTAAAATGAATTATTACTGGATGATGGGTGATAACAGATATAATTCTGAAGATTCAAGAGTTTGGGGGTTTGTTCCATATGATCATGTCCTTGGAAAGCCAGTTTTTATATGGATGAGCGTAGATGGTCTATTTGAAGGTATTGGAAATTGGAAAATAAGATGGGATAGAGTTTTTACAACTGTAGGATTAGATGGAGAACCAAGATCATATTTCCCTCACTTTATTGCATTTATAGTTTTATGGCAATTATATATGTTTATTGTTAGAAGAAGAAAAAAATCTACAACTGATCCTTTGACTTGAATAATAATTCTTTTTCTTTATTGGTAAGACTTTCATATCCAGACTTACTTATCTTATCAAGAATTGCATCAATCACTTTTTGATTTTCAGATTGGTTTATATTATTCATCTTAATTTTATTAACAATATTTCCTAATTTAATATTGAAACTGTTATTATATAAGCTTATTGCATACATGTATCCAAAAAAGGCTCCTCCAAGATGAGCTATATTACCTCCCGCGTTTTCAAGAGGTATTTGAATTAAACTTAATAAAACATAAACTATCCCAATGTATTTTAATTCAATGTTAAATAGAATAAGGTTTACTTTATTATTAGGAAAATAGCTGCAAATAAAAATTAAAACTGAATAAACAGCAGCAGAAGAGCCAATTAAAGATGTATAATTATCCTTAAATACTGGGAATAGATTATAACTTAAAATAAAAAATAAACCACCAAAAAGAATTCCATAGAAGTATGTTTTAAGATATTTTTTCTGATCAAAAAAGTTCAAGAAGTATTCAGATGCAAAATAAAGTATAAACATATTCCAAAAAATGTGATAAATGTCACTATGAATGAATGCGTAAGTAATTATTGTCCAAATATTTTTAAAAAAATAATTTATTTGAGGTTGTAACTCAAAGAAAGTAAAAAATGAAAGTATTTTAATATTGAATAGATATAATATTGTATTAATTATTAATGGCACAATAAAGATTAAAACATTAATTAGAATTATTACTTTATGAATAGATATTTTCTTAGAAGGAAAGAAAATATGAGCTATATTATATTTTTTCAGGAATGACAGATTCATAAATCCCATCTCTTGTTATTAAAATTATTTCTTTTCCAATACCACATCATAATAAATCCTGTAATAGCTCCTCCAATATGTGCAAAATGGGCAATCGGTCCTACAGAATAAGATGTAAATCCAAAAAATAAATCAAATAAAATTAATATTGGAACTAAATATTTTGCCTTAACTGGTATGGGCGGAAAAAGTAACATTAACTGAACATTAGGAAATAGCATTGCAAAAGCCACTAATATGCCATATAAAGCACCTGATGCACCGACCATTAGAGCTTTAAATGATTGTATTCCTGAAAAGAGCCTATCCTCCCCAATAGATTGAATTAATGACGTATTTAACCTACCTGTTTCATAAAAAAGATTAATTTCTCCTTTACTAAGACCATACTCAGATAAGATTTGACTAACTGAGACAATATCAATATGATAAATTATAGTTTGGAGTAAAGCAGCTCCAAGTCCTGCAGAAACATAAAAAAAAATAAATTTTTGCTTACCCCACATTTGTTCAAGAGGAGTACCAAACATCCAAAGACCAAACATATTAAACAGTATATGAGTTAAATCACCATGCATAAACATATGAGTTATGGGTTGCCAAATAAAGAAATTAGGATTATTAGGATAATGCATAGCAAACAAATCATACATGATTTCTCCTATAACAGAGGAAGCAAAAAAGAAAATAATATTTATAATTAATAGATGTTTTACTATTTCCGTTATCCTACCCATTGAAAAAATTTTTGTCTAAATCTTTTTTATCCAAAGTAATAAATATTTGTTTATTGGAAGGTGAAAGTTTAGGTTCTTTACAAGAAAACAATTGATTAATAATACTCTGTTGCTCCTCTACTTTAAGGGACTTTCCAGTCTTAATAGATAGTAATCTAGATATTTTTTTTGCTATTAAGTCAGATAAACTAAAACTTTCTTTAATATTATAAGAGTTATTATCATTTAATAAATCCTCAAAAATTTCCTCAATAGGGTTATCAGAAATTATTGGTGGTATTCCATTTATATTAACAAATTTTTTGTTCACAGAAAATCTAAAGCCCATAGAAGTAATCACATCTTTTATCTCACTTAAAATAATCTCTTGATTTTTAGTTAACTCAATTTCTATTGGAAAAATTAATTTTTGAGATTTTGAACTATTATCTGCACTAGATTTTAAAAATTGCTCATATAATATCCTTTGATGAGCCAAACTCTGATTAACTAAAATAACAGATGATCCTGTAGTTGTAATAATATACTTATTAAAAACTTGAAAAATTTTAGGAGAATCTATTTCTTCGTTATTATTTATTTTATCAAATATGCCATCCTCAATTTTAGATTCTAGCTCTTGCCAGTCTTGACTACTTTTTTCTTTTTTAAAAGGATTAAAACTTGAATCTACTTCTATAGAAGGTTCTCTTATTAAACTTTTTTGAGAATCGTATGGAAGTTCCATTGATGGTTCCTTTTCAAAATCAAGAACTGGAGTAATCTGGTAAACTCCTAGACTATGTTTGATTGAAGAGTTAATAATTGAATATAGATTTTGTTCATCTTCAAATTTTATTTCAGTTTTATTTGGATGAACATTAACATCAATTTTACTTGGATTTATCTCAAGAAAAATAAAATAGCCAGGATAATAACCATCTTTTAATAGTCCATCATAAGCATTATTAATTGAATGATTCAGAAATTTGCTTTTAATATATCTTCTATTAACAAATAAGTTCTGATTACTTCTTGATTTCTTAGAGATTTTAGGTTTTAGAATAAATCCTGAAATTTTAGCTAATGATGTCTTTTCATTTAAAGGGATAAGATTCTCATCAATTTTTCTTCCAAAAATTGATGATATTCTTTTTCTTAAATTGCTTTTTTTCAAGTAAAAAAGCTCTTCATCATTATGAATTAAATTAAATTCAATATTTGGATATGATAATGCAATTCTGTTAAATGAATCTATAATGTGTCTTAATTCTACAAAATCAGATTTTAAAAAATTACGTCTTGCAGGAACATTATAGAAAAGATTCATAACCTTAATAGATGTTCCCTCTTCAGAGAAGACATTCTCTTCTATTACTATATTATCTCCTTTTATTGATATTAGATTTGTTTTATCTGCTCCTTTTTTTTTTGAAATCATCTCAACATTAGATATTGAAGATATTGACGCTAGAGCTTCGCCTCTAAAACCCATTGAAGTTATAGAGAAAACATCATCTATATTTGTTATTTTTGAAGTTGCATGCTTCATAAATGACATTTTCATATCATTCTTAGTCATTCCAATCCCATTATCAACAATTTGAATTAATGTTTTCCCTGAATCTTTGACTATTAATTTAATTTTTGTTGATTCTGCATCAATTGAGTTCTCTAATAACTCCTTAACTACAGATGCAGGTCTTTGTACAACTTCTCCAGCAGCAATTTTATTTGAGACTTCAGTCGGTAAAATTTTTATAATATCAGACATATTAATTATTATAAAAGATAGACAAGTCAAAATCAATTATATACAGAAATATTAATATTAAGATAATTATAATTAGGGCTAGTGTTTTATTTAATTCTTTATTTTTTCTGTTCCTAGATCTATTTCTCTGATCTTCCCATATTTTCCTCCTATCATTTTCATTATATGTTTCTCTATAATTAACTAACCTCCCTTCAGAATGAAATACTGAAGCCTCTTCTTTTCCTTTATAAAACCTTGGAGTATAGTTAAATCTTCTATTTTTATTTAGCCTAAAAAAATTTAATTTCATCTAGTTATCTAAAGTTGATATAATTTTAAGAGCCGCAAGTGCAGAATCTTCTCCTTTATTTCCATATTTACCACCACTTCTTTCAAAAGATTGTTCAATATTATTATCTGTTAAAACACAAAATATAACAGGTGTTTTATATAAAATATTTAAATCTTTAATTCCAGTAGAAACAGCATGACATATAAAATCAAAGTGAGGGGTTTCTCCTTTGATAACACACCCAATTGCAATAACAGCATGCTGATTATTATTTTGAGCCATCCTAGATCCATAGATTAATTCAAAACTTCCTGGGACATCAAGTCTTTTTAGATTTTCTTCTAATAAACCATTTTTAATTAAAAGATTTTTAGCTCCTTCAAATAATTTATTAGTTATTTCAGAATGCCATTCAGATACTACCAATGTTACTTTTAATTTTTCTGGATTAGCAATTTTAATATTTCTATTATTTGAATCTTGAGATAACATAATCAATTACCCATATTTTCCAATCTACCTAATTGTACATCAACAAAGGCAGCTTCATATGAATCTGGAAATTCATCTTTAATTCTTTTAAGGTATTTAATAGCTAATCTATTTTTCCCTATTTGTGAACCTACAACTGCAGCTTTATATAAAAACTTTGGAGACGTATATAAATTGTCAGAAGAATTAAAAGCCTTTTCATAGTATTGAAATGCTTCATTAGGTTGACTTAATTCGGAAAAACAATCACCAATTGATCCTAAAGCAATTGATTTTAAAAAAATGTCATCTGACTCAAATTTATCAAGATAAATAATAGCATTCTCATAATCTTTAAGGTTCAAATATGACATTCCAATAGAATAATTAGCAATATTGGCAGCTTTTGTATTTTTGTATTCTTTGGTTATATCAAGAAAACCATATTTTCCTTCTCCTCCATTAATTGCTAGATTGAATAGTGAATCCGACTCATTACTAGCAACTAGAGCTTGATCAAAGAAAAATTGAGCTTGACTCATGTCGGCCATAGCTTGTTTTTCTTTAGGTTGTTTTATATATCTATCATATGATATAAATGCAAGAACCGAAAAAGCTATTAATAGCAATACAGATATAATCCTACTTTGATGTTTAGCAATCCATTTTTCACTAACACTTGCACCAGAATCTAACTTTTCAAAAACTTCAGCTGTTTGACTATTATCATTATATTTCTGATTATTTTGCGTCTTTAATGATTTCTTATATCCTCTTTTTTTAAAAGTTGCCATAATTATTTTTTGAAACCCAAAATTAATGTTTTATTTTGAATTCTATTATGTTTTTGAACACTCTATCAATTAATAATTATAAAAGTTTTTCATCAGCCAAATTTAATTTTGAGAAAAAGATAAATTGTTTTATTGGAAAAAATGGTGTTGGAAAGTCAAATATTATTGATTCTATATACCATCTTGCTTTTACTAAAAGTTATTTTAATCCATCTTCAAATCAAAATATAAAAATTGGATCAGATTTTTTTTCAATCAACGGTGAATTTTTAATATCTGAAAGAAAAGAGGAAATTTTATGCTCATTCAAAAAAGGAGAAAAAAAAAGGATAAAAAGAAATGGAAAAATATATAAAAAGATATCTGACCATATTGGCTTGGTTAATCTAATAATCATATCACCTCATGATAGAAACCTAATAATTGAAGGGAGTGAGATGAGAAGGAAATTTATAGATAGTGTAATTGGACAGATTGATAAGGTGTATTTAAAAAGGGTTATGGATTATAATAAAATCTTAACTCAAAGAAATTCCTTGTTAAAATATTTCTTTATAAATAAAAAATTTGACGAAAATACTATTGATGCTTATGATCAACAATTAATATCCCTGGGAACACCCATATATACAGAAAGAAATAGATTCTTAAAATCATTTATCCCAATATTTAAAAAATATTATAATAATATTAGTTCAGGTGATGATACAGTTAACATCAAATATAATAGTCATCTCCATGAAGGTAGTTTTAAAGAAATAATAAGTTCGAGTATTTCAAAAGACAGATTTGTTCAATATACTACTAAAGGTATCCATAAAGATGATTTGGATTTTCTAATAGATGGAAACAAAATAAAAAATTTTGGAAGCCAAGGTCAGCAGAAATCTTTTTTAGTTTCATTAAAATTAGCACAATTTGAATATTATAAAGAACAATTTGGAAGTTCTCCTATAGTTCTATTAGATGATATCTTTGATAAGTTAGATCAAAGCAGAGTAACTCAAATTGTTAGTATTCTTGAGAAAAAAGAATTTGGACAAATTTTTATAACTGACACTCATAGAGAAAGAGTTGAAGAAGCATTAAAGGATTCTTCAAATAAAGAAGAGATTTTTAATATTGAATAATTTATAAATGACAAATAAACCCAACGATTTTAAGAAAATTTCTGAAGTTTTAGGTGAGATAGTTTCACAAAAACATATCAGAGTTGGGATTGATAAGATAAGAATTCAAGAAGCTTGGAGAGTAGTAATGGGCAAAAACATTGAAAAGTATACATCTAATGTAACGTATAGAAAAGGTGTTCTTTCAGTAAAACTAAAATCATCTGTTTTAAAAGAAGAGCTTTTTTTTGAAAAAAATAAAGTAATAAAATTATTAAATGAGAATCTTGGTAAAAAGTATATTCAGGAAATTAAACTTAATTAAAAATTTCACTTTCATCAAAGTGAAATGAAATCTCTATACTTGCATTTTCATCACTATCTGAACCATGAACTGCATTTTCTCCCTTTGACCTAGCAAAACTTTTTCTAATTGTTCCTTCTTCAGCCTCATCAGGGTTTGTAGAGCCAATTAACTTTCTAAAATCTTCAACAGCATTTTCTTTTTCTAGTACAGCAGCAATTATTGGCCCCCTCGTTATGAAGTTTATTAGATCTTTAAAAAAAGGCTTTTCTGAATGAACTGAATAGAATTCTTCTGCCTCTTCCCTATTCATTTTCTTATATTTTAATGCTACAATCTTAAATCCAGAATCACTGATTTTATTGAGAATGGGAAGCATATATCCATCTTCTATTGAATCAGGTTTTAACATTGTAAAGGTTCTATTCGTTTTCATGGGCACAAATTTAATAATATAAACAGTTTTTAAAAGTTTTATCTAAGACTTTATTTATTTTTTAATATAGTAGTATCTTTGCCCCTTATGGATAAATCCTTTGTTAGTAATATAAAAACGCATCTATCAGAAAACAAAAAAATAGTTGTCATACCTCATCTTAGTCCAGATGCAGATGCTCTTGGAAGCTGTCTTGCAATCTATCACTTTTTTAGAAAAAACCATGAAGTAAGTATTATTTCTCCTAATGAATATTCTGAAGTTCTAAAATTTTTACCTGGTGAAGATGTAATAAATAGATTTGATTTATCTGAAGAAAATAGTATTGAACTTATTAATAATGCTGAAATTATTTTCATCTTAGATTTTAATAACTTAAATAGAATAAGAAAATTATCTCCCTACATTAAAGAATCTAATGCAATAAAA
>CAYTIE010000003.1:0-2398 GCA_964437815.1 uncultured Flavobacteriaceae bacterium | reverse complement strand
AAAGACCTTCCAGTTATGTATTCTTTATTAAGTGATGAAGACCAAAAAAGAAATAATTATAAAAAGGGCGATACCGAGGGTTTTGTTAACTTTGGTCTTAGCATAGAAGGTATTCTATGTTCAGTTCTAATGATAGAAAAAAAAGATGAAGGTATTGTTAAACTCTCGTTCAGATCAAAGGGAGAGGTAAATGTAAATGACTTTGCAGCAAACTTTTTTAATGGTGGTGGGCATATTCATGCTGCAGGTGGAGTTTCTCACTTAAGTCTAGCCGAAACTGAAGAAAAATTTTTAACAGATATATTAACCCATTTAAAATCATAGTTATGAAGAAACTTAAGTTTTTATTGATTATCTCTATTTTTTTAATTAACTCATGTAACAATATGAAAGATTACTCAAACTTAACAGATGGCATTTATGCTGATATACAAACAAATAAAGGGGATATGATCCTTAAACTTACTTATGAGCAGACTCCTCTAACAGTATCTAATTTTATTGCTCTTGCAGAAGGAAATCACCCTTTAGCAGCCGAAGAGTTTAAAAACAAACCTTATTATAATGGAATAAAATTCCATAGAGTGATTGATAATTTTATGATACAAGGTGGAGATCCAACAGGAACAGGTTCAGGGGGACCAGGTTATAGTTTTGAGGACGAACTTGTTGATAGTCTTAAACATGATGGACCTGGTGTTTTATCCATGGCTAATTCAGGACCAAATACTAATGGTAGTCAATTCTTTATCACCCATCTTGAAACTCCGTGGCTTGATGGAAAACATAGTGTCTTTGGTAAGATTGAAATAGGCCAAGATATTGTTGATAAAATAGAACAAAATGATGTAATCAATAAGCTTGAGATAATTAGAATAGGTGAAGTTGCTAAAGGTTTTGATGCTCCAAATGTATTTAATGAGTATTTAGAACTAAAAAGAAAAGCTAACGAAGAGATAATAGAGGCACAAAAAGAAGATTTAAAAAAACTTACAAAAGATATGAAATCAACTGATAGTGGAATCTCATATAATATTACCAAAAAGGGAACTGGAAGTAACGCAAAAGATAATGACAATGTTAAAGTACACTATACTTTAAAATTAATTGATGGTTCAGAGATTGATTCTTCCTTAAGCAGAGGCGAACCAATAGAGTTTAGACTAGGTGTTGGACAGGTTATACCTGGATGGGATGAAGGAATAAAATTACTAAATAAAGGTGCCTCATGTACATTAGTTATTCCTCCTAACCTTGCATATGGTGAAGCTGGAGCTGGTAATGGTGTTATACCTTCCAATGCAACATTAATATTTGATGTAACACTTGTAGATATAAATTAGAGAGTATTCTAGTCTATGAGAACTGGCATTAAAAAAATAATTGCTCTACTTCTTATACCACAGGTACTTATTTTATCATATCTCAAAAACAATCCAAGAATTGTAGAAGAATACTATAGCGAATATATCTATCAATATATATTCAAGTATTATTCGATGATATTCTCAGGGTTTACCATCGCTATTGGTGATTTACTATTCTTATTAGCTTTAGCTTTATTTGCAATCTATTTAATATTCTTTTTCAGATTTAAAAAGAATGATTTTGTAAATGTTTTTGCAGTACTATCAATAACAATATTTTTATTCTACAGTTTATGGGGTTTGAACTACTTTAAAACTCCACTGCTAAGTAAATTAGATATAGATGAAGTAAAATATGAATCTCTTCAAACAACATTAACGGAGCTAATAAATGATGTAAACGAAGTTCACTTATTATTGGGGGATGAGAATGGCACAATAGATAATCTAGAATTTGACAAAGAAAGAATCATAAGTGAATTAAAGCTAAATAACATTAAAAAGTTTGATAAAATTTCAACAACCAAATTTGTAAAAAAATCTATCTTACCTGAGATATACCTTTTTCAAGGAATATCTGGATATATTAATCCCTTTACCCTTGAAGCTATAGTAGTTGAAGACATACCTTCTATTGACTTTTCAATCACTGTTTTACATGAGCAAGCTCACCAGCTAGGTTTTGCTGCTGAAGAAGACGCTAATTTTTTAGCATTTATTTCTTCAATAAATAATCAAGATCCATTAATTAAATATTCTGGATATGTGTTTGGATTAACTTATTTATTAAATGAAATACAAATTAACCACAAAGAGAGTCTAAGTTTATTTTCAGATAAAATTAATCCCGGAATAATTGAGGATATAAAATCTAGAAGAAAATTCTGGAAAAAGTATAGTAATAATATAATTAATGATCTACAAAATATATTATATGACTTTTATCTGAAATCTAACAATCAAAAGGGTGGTATTGCAAGTTACAGTAGAATTGTTAATCATATAATAAATTACTATGAGAATGATAAAAG
>CAYTIE010000002.1:39996-79118 GCA_964437815.1 uncultured Flavobacteriaceae bacterium | reverse complement strand
TATAAAATAATACCAAAGAATGGAGTTTATCTTGTTAAGACTATACTTAATTCTAGTATTTACTTTGGTATGATGAATATTGGAGTAAGACCAACAATTGGGGGTAGAAATAAATCATTAGAAATTCATTTTTTTAATTTTAAAGATAACATCTATAATAAAACTATATCTATAGAGATAATCAATAAAATTAGAGATGAGGAAAAATTTTCTTCAATAGATAAACTTAAGATTCAACTAAAAAAAGATGAACAATTTTGTCTCAAATTAATCAACAAATAAGTTTATATTTAATAAAAATTATATAAATGCTTTCGATTTACAGGTTTAGAAAGAATAAAGAGGAAATCGTTAAAGGTTTAAAAAAAAGAAAATTTGATAATTTAGAAGTGGTTGATAAAGTTATTGAATTAGACCTCTCAAGAAAAAAACTCCAACAAAATCTTGAAGAAATTCTTTTCGAATCAAATACAATTTCAAAAGAAATTGCAGAAATTTTTAAGTCCAATGAATCAGATAAAAGTGTTGATGAGCTTAAGAAAAAATCATCTGCACTTAAATCTGAATCTAAAAAAATTTCAGAAAAATTAGATTCAATTAAAAAAGAGCTAAATGATAATCTTATCAAAATGCCCAATATTCCGGATGATGAAGTTCCAGAAGGTTCAAGTGAAGAAGATAATCTTGAAATTTTTATTAGCAATAAGGGTATAAAAGAAAATAAAGGATATAAAAATCATTGGGATATTTCTAAAGAATATGATATCCTAGATTTTGAACTTGGAAGTAAAATAACTGGTTCCGGATTTCCTGTATATAAAGGAGCTGGAGCTAAACTTCAAAGAGCTTTGATTAGTTATTTCTTAGATAAAAATATTGATGCGGGGTATTCAGAGTACAATGTTCCTCATCTAGTAAATCAAGAATCAGCTTTTGGTACTGGTCAACTTCCAGATAAAGATGGACAAATGTACCATATAGGAAATGATAATTTATATTTAATCCCAACTTCTGAAGTTCCTCTAACCAATCTTTATCGAGATGTTATAATAGAAAATAATGAATTACCTGTTTGTATGACTGCTTATACACCTTGTTTTAGAAGAGAAGCAGGAAGCTATGGATCTGAAGTTAGAGGATTAAATAGAATTCATCAATTTGATAAAGTTGAAATAGTAAGAATTGAACATCCTGATAAATCCAAAGAAGCATTTGATAAGATGATATCACATGTAAAATCAATATTAAATGAGCTAAAATTAGATTATAGGATTGTTAACCTTTGTACTGGAGATTTAGGGTTTACATCTGCTATTACATATGACTTTGAAGTCTACTCTAAAGGTCAAAACAAATGGTTAGAAATCAGCTCAGTTTCTAATTTTAAAACTTTTCAATCTAATAGACTAAATTTAAGATACAAAGCTGAAGATGGAAAAAACAAACATCTCCATACCTTAAATGGAAGTTCTCTTGCTCTTCCAAGAGTTATGTCTGCACTATTAGAAAATAATCAAACAAAAGAAGGAATTATAATTCCTAATGTTTTAGTACCATATACTGGATTTGATATTATCAAGTAGAAATGAAAAAAAATGTAAAACCGAAAAAAAAAATTGGTCAACATTTTCTTTCAGATTATAATATTGCTAATAAGATAATTGCGTTAGTAGATTTCAAAAAACATAAACAAATAGTTGAAGTTGGTCCAGGGATGGGAGCATTAACAGATCATCTAATTGACTCTGCAAAAAATTTATCTATTATAGAAATTGATAATGAGTGTATAGAATACTTGGAAAAGAAATATCAAAATAAAAATTTGGAAATAGTATCTGCCAATTTTCTTAAATATGATTTACAATCCTATAAAGACAATGAAATATTGATAATTGGTAATTTCCCTTATAATATTTCATCTCAAATTATTTTTAAAGTAATTGAAAACAGAAATATTGTAAGCTCATTAACTGGAATGTTCCAAAAAGAGGTAGCTACTAGAATTTGTAGTGATAGCGGAACTAAAGCTTATGGAATATTGTCGGTACTAACACAATTATACTATGATGTTAAAATTAATTTTGATGTAAATCCAAATGTTTTTAAGCCAAAACCAAAAGTAAATTCTTCAGTATTATCTTTAAGAAGAAAAAAATCTATTAAAATAGGTTGTGATGAAAAATTACTTTTCAAAATTGTAAAGCTTTCTTTTCAACAAAGAAGAAAAAAAATAAAAAATTCTTTAAAAAAATTAGATATTCCAGAAGTTATCCTAGAAGATAGTATCTTTGAATACAGACCTGAACAATTATCAAGTTCTGAATTCGTTAAATTAACTCAAATTATTAGTAATGAGCCAATTTAAAATCAACGAAGAATTAATCGACAGGATTAAAAAACTTATTTCATCTGAAGATAAGAGTAAATTAATTGAGAAGCTTAAGGATGTTCATTATGCTGATATAGCTGAAATATTTGAGTTACTTGAAATAACTGAGGTTGTCTATATTATTAAAATCTTTGATAAACAAAAAAGTGCTGATGCTCTTGCAGAGCTTGATGAGGATATTAGAGAAGGAATAATTGAAAATTTATCTGAAAAAGAGATTGCAGAAAAAATTGAAGAATTAGATTCCGATGATGCAACTGATATTATTTCTGAATTAACTGAAGAAAGACAAGCAAGAGTTTTTTCTCAAATAAAAGATAGTTCTCTTGCAGAAGATATTAAGGAGCTACTTAAATATGGGGAAAATTCTGCTGGTGGTTTAATGGCTAAAGAGCTAGTTAAAGTAAATGAGAATCTAAGTATCTCTAAATGTTTAGATGAAATTAGAAAACAAGCAAAAAATGTTACAAGAGTGCATTCAATTTATGTTACAGATTCAGGAAATAAGTTAAAAGGAAGACTTTCGTTGAAAGATCTTCTTACTGCAAAACCTAGAACAAGAGTCAAAGACATATATATTCCTAAAGTAGACTATGTTAATGTTAACCTAGAAGGTGAAGAAGTTGCGAAGGTAATGTCTAAATATGATCTTGAAGCTATTCCTGTTGTTAATAATAGAAAAATATTACTAGGACGAATTACTATTGATGATATAGTTGATTTAATTAAAGATGAAGCTGAAAAAGATTATCAATTAGCTTCTGGTATTTCATCAGAGGTTGAAGCTAATGATTCTATTTTTCAATTAACTAAAGCAAGACTTCCATGGCTTTTTCTTGGTCTACTTGGGGGATTGGCCAGTGTATTTATTCTTAAAGACTTTGAGCAAATAATGAGTGAACCTAATTTGAGGAATTTGTTTTTTTATACACCATTAATTGCCGCTATGGCTGGAAATGTTGGTGTACAGTCTTCAGCAATTATTGTTCAAGGTCTAGCAAACGACCTTGTTAAAGGATCTCTTTTTTCTAGATTAATAAAAGAAGTTGGCTTAAGCCTAATAAATGGTTTAGCATTAGCGATAATATTAATCATTTTTGGTCAAATAGTTAATCAAGAACTTCTAATGAGTCTAACTATTGCTGGTTCGATGATGGGAGTTATTGTAATTGCAGCATTAGTAGGAACTTTTATCCCAATAATTCTCGACAAGCAAGGAATTGACCCTGCAATTGCAACTGGACCATTTATTACAACTGCCAATGATATTTTTGGAATCTTTTTATTCTTTTATATAGCAAAAGTTGCATTAGGATTTTAAATGAAAAAAGTTCTTGTTTTATGCACTGGAAATTCTTGTAGAAGTCAAATTGCGCATGGATTTCTTAATTATTATACTGATGATTCAGTAAAAATATATAGTGCAGGAATAGAAAAACATGGACTTAACATAAATGCTGTAAAATGTATGCAAGAAATTGGAATTGACATTTCTAATCATTCCTCTAATAAAATAGATGAATACATAGACATAGATTTTGATTTTATAATAACAGTTTGTGATAATGCTAATGAGACTTGTCCGATCTTTCCAAGTAATTCAATAAAAATTCATAAAAATTTTAAAGATCCTTCCAAAGTCCTTGATGGTAAGTACGGAGAACATTTTATTTTAACAAGGAATGAAATTAAAGACTTTATTTTTCACTTTGTAAATAAATATTTAAGTATCTAGAAATTTATTTATTGATTCTTTATCCATTCTAACTATTTTCCAAGCATTCAAGCTCTCAATTTGAGCACCACTTTGTTTATAAAAATCAATTGCAGATTTATTCCAGTCAAGAACAGACCACTCTACTCTATTTACCCCTCTTTTTTTTGCTTCATTTAAAAATGATTTATACAAAGATAATCCTATACCTTTTCCCCTATATTTTTGAGTAACTATTAAATCTTCTAAATGCAATGTATCACCAACCCAAGTAGAATATCTTTCAGTAAAAAATGCTAGACCAACTATCTCATTTTCTACTTCTGCTAAAAAGCATTCATATCGAGGTCTATCTCCAAAGCCATCTTTAATTAATTCTTCTTCAGTAACTTTTACAGCATCTGGCTCTTTCTCAAAAACAGCTAATTCAACCAAAAGCATTAATATAGCAGATACATCTTCTTTTATAGCCATTCTAATTTTATGATTTATCATTTTATGAATTTAAAAAATTTATAGTCTTTTCTAAGAAAAATTCTGGATTATCTACATGTAACCAGTGGCCGGAATTTGGCACTTTAATTATCGAGGCATTATTATAATGGTAATTAATTAGTTCATAGTCTTTTTCATTTACATAGTTTGATAATTCTCCATGTAAAAAGAGAGAAGGTCCATTAAAGTTTATTGAGGTTTTAAATTCATTTGAAATACTATTTTTACTAAAATCATATAATACCTCTATATTAAACCTGAAACCAAGTTTGTTTTCACTCTCCCAATAAACACTTTTTAGCAGAAATTGTCTTACTCTATCATCAACAATATAAAGTGATAATTTCTCATCAACCTCTTTTCTTGATCCAATTAAATTAAAATCAATTGATTTTAGACCTAAAAAAATATCTTTATGAAGTTCATCATATTTTTTTGGAGCAATATCAACTATAACAATTTTTTTTAATATATCTGGCACTTTATTTGAGATAAAAAAAGCTAAATTACCTCCCATTGAATGTCCAATTAAATCTACTTTGCTAATATTTTTAAACTTAACATAATTATATATATCCTCTGCCATAGAATTAAAGGTAAAATCATTATCCCAGAAACTTCTACCATGATTCCTTAAATCTAATAAATGAACACTAAAGCCTTCTAAAGCAATTTTTTTTGCATGCGTTTTCCAATTATCCCCCATACCTAGAAATCCATGAAGTATTATCAGGTGGTTATTACTATCTCCAATAATTTTAGAATGAAGAATTTTCATGATTTAAAATATCTAAATATGATTTAATTGTTTTTTCAAGACCTTCATAAATTGATTCACATATTAAAGCATGTCCAATTGATACCTCTAAAAGATTATTTAAAGAATCATTAAAATATTTTAAATTTTCTTGATTTAAATCATGGCCAGCATTAACTCCTATATTTATTTCTTTAGCTAGATTAGAACATTCAAGATATGGTTTTATTGCACTTTCCTTGTCCTCAATAAATAACTTTGCATATTGGCCAGTAAATAACTCTATTCGATCAGCTGATAGTTTTTTAGCATACTCAATCATCTCAGGGTAAGGATCAACAAAAACAGAAACTCTAATTGAATAAGATTTTAATTCCTCTATTATGTCTTTTAAAAATGAAAAATTCTCTTTTGTATCCCATCCAGAATTTGAAGTTATAACTTTAATAGAATCCGGAACTAATGTTACTTGAGTTGGCTTAACATCTTTAACAAGCTTCATAAACTTATCATTTGGATTACCTTCAATATTAAATTCCTTTTTAAGGACCTTACTTAGTTCAATTACATCAATATATTTAATATGTCTTTCATCTGGTCTAGGATGAACTGTTATCCCATCGGCACCAAAATTAATTATATCAATAGCAGAATTTATCAAATCAGGAATATTTTCCCCTCTTGCATTTCTCAAAGTCGCTATTTTATTAATATTAACGCTTAGTTTAGCCATTACATCATATTTAAAGTTAATTGTAAATATAATGCTTTATAAAGTCATAAAGTTTGTATTTTTGATATATGAAAATTGCTCTTTTTATTTCTAGAAAAAATCAGTTATCTATTGATTGTTGTATAGAGATAATTAATTTATTAGGAGCAGATAATGATATCTCAATTGACGGAGATTATAAAAAATATTTTTCAAAAGACATACTATATAAGGTTGCATTTTATGACACATCTAAAAAAATTGATACTAGCTATGACTTCTTATTTTCTATTGGTGGAGATGGAACAATATTAAGGTCTATTACATTTATAAAAGATAGTGGTGTTCCAATATTAGGAATTAATACCGGAAGGTTAGGCTTTCTTACTGGTCTTCAAAAAGAATCATTAAAGCATGGATTAGAACTGTTAAAAAATAATAAATTCCGAATTGTAAAAAGATCTAGTGTTTCAGTTAGTTCAGAAAAAAACAATATTGATTTTGGTGATAGTCCTTATGCGTTAAATGAAATAACAATTAATAGAAAGGATACTACATCTTTACTGAATATTTATTGTGAGATTGATAATATGTATCATACAGATTATTGGTCTGATGGTTTAATTATTTCAACTCCAACAGGATCGACAGGTTACTCTCTTAGTAATGGGGGGCCTATAGTAGCGCCTGAATCTGGAATAATAATTTTAAATCCTATTTCCCCGCATAATATTAATATGCGACCATTTTTAATTAAAGACACGTCATCTATAAAAATTATAGTTAAAGAAAAGGATTATTCGTTATCATTAGATTCAAGAATATATAGTATAGATAAAAAAAGTAACTTATTAATAAAAAAATCAGACTTTACTATAAATACAATAGAATTTGCAGAAGACAATTTTTTCAAAAAATTAAGAGATAGATTATTTTGGGGGCAAGATATGAGAAACGCTGAAACTATAAACAAATAATATGATTCCAAAACATGTAGCTATTATAATGGACGGTAATGGAAGATGGGCAAAGGATAAGGGGCTCCCTAGAGAATATGGTCATCAAAATGGAGTTAATTCAGTAAAATCTATTGTTCAAGAAGCCTACAAGTCAGGAATTGAATACTTAACATTGTATGTGTTTTCAATTGAAAACTGGGATAGACCTTCTAAAGAGGTCAATACATTAATGTCTTTATTAGTTAGTACGTTAAGAGATGAATTTGATGAAATATTTGATAAGGATATAAAACTTAATGCTATAGGTGAGATTAATAGTCTGCCTAAAGAAGTTATTTCTGAATTAGATTTTATTATTAATAAAACAAAACATAATAATAAAATGAGTCTTACTTTAGCATTAAGTTATGGTGGAAAACAAGAAATTTTTAATGCTGTTAAAATGATTTCTGACAAAGTTAAAAATAACATAATTGATTTAAATAATTTTGATGATTCAATAATAAATAGTCATCTTTACACGAAAAATTTACCAGATGTTGATCTATTAATAAGAACAAGTGGTGAACAAAGAATTAGTAATTTTCTGTTATGGCAAATTGCTTATGCTGAATTATATTTTACTGATGTATATTGGCCTGATTTTTCTAAAGAAGATTTTAATTTAGCATTAGAAAATTATAAAAGTCGGGAAAGAAGATTTGGAAAAACAAGTGAACAAATATAACCTACTGAAATATTTCAAAATATATATTGCATTTATATTTATTTTGAATTCAACTATTTCTTTTTCTCAAAATAATTACAATAAAGGTGATTATTATGTATTAGATACTATAGTTGTTTCGGGATTAAAAAATTTTAGTGATAAAACTATTGTTGCCTATAGTGGTCTTAGAAAAGGTCAAAATATTCAAGTTCCTGGTGAAGAGATAAGTAATATTCTTAAAAAATTATGGAATCTTGAATTATTTAGCGATGTTAATATCTATATATCTGACATATCAGGTAAATCAGCTAAATTGGAAATAAGTGTTGATGAACTTCCCACTCTTAATGATTATAAGATAAACGGAATAAAAAAAGGTCAGTCAGAATCTATTATTGATGAAACCGAATTAAGCGAAGGGAAAAGATTATCTGAAAGCTTTTTAACAAATACAAAAAATTATATTGAGAATAAATTTAGAAAAGATGGTTTCCTAAACACGAAAGTCAATCTTATTACAAGACCTGACTCTATAGGATCCAATAAATTAAACCTTATAGTTGATGTTAGTAAAGGTGAGAGAATAAAAATTAATAATATATCATTTAATGGAAATGAGGTATTTAAAGATTCAAGATTGAAGTCAAAACTTAAAAAGACCAAAAAAAAATTTCCAGGAAGGTTTTGGAAAAAATCAAAGTTAATTCCTGATGACTTTGAGTCTGACAAAGAAAATCTTATCTCATATTATAAAGAAAAAGGATACAGAGATGCTAGAATAATCTATGATACAATAATAAAAAATGATGCAGAAACAATAGATATAGTTCTAGATATAGATGAGGGGAATCAATACTATTTTGGAAAAATTGATTATGTTGGAAATAGTTCATTCTCGGATTATCAATTAGACCAAATTCTTGGGATTGAACAAGGAGATTCGTACAATGGGGTTTTGTTAAAAGAAAGGATTCAAGATGAAAAACCAGATGCTAATGATTTATCAAATCTATATCAAAACAATGGCTATCTATTCTCATCCGTTAACGCAGTTGAAGTTAGTGCTGAAAATGACACAATTGATTTTGAAATAAGAATTAATGAAGGTAAGCTAGCTAGTTTCAATAAAATTTCTGTCGTTGGGAATACAAAAACTAATGATCATGTCATATATAGAGAGCTTAGGATTAAACCTGGAGAACTATATAGTAAAGATAAGGTTGTTAGGACTATTAGAGAGGTTGGACAACTTGGATTTTTTGATGCTGAACAAATAAGTCCAGATTTTAAAAATGTCAATCCTAATCTAGGTACAGTTGATATTGAATTAGGATTAATTGAAGCGGGTGCTAGTCAAATTGAGTTGCAAGGTGGTTATGGTGGAGGTGGTTTTATTGGAACACTTGGACTATCTTTTAGCAACTTCTCCGCAAAAAATTTAGCAAAAAACTGGAGAGAAAGAGGGGGGATACTTCCACAAGGTGATGGACAAACATTTGCATTAAGACTTCAGTCAAGTACTTTCTATAATACTTATAGTTTTAATTTTGTAGAGCCATGGCTAGGTGGAAGACAACCAGTTCAATTTTCTTTTTCTATTTCATCAACTCAACAGTTTAGGTATGATTATTTTACAAGAAAAGCCGATAAAAGTCAGTTTTTTGAAATAAGAGGACTAACTATTGGAATGGCTAGAAGGCTTAGTATTCCTGATGATTATTTCCAATTATCTCAAGCTATATCATACCAATATTATAAGTTAAACAACTATTATACTGGTCTATTTACATTTGGAGATGGAGAGTCACATAATTTATCATATAATATATCCTTGCTTAGAAATAATACTTATACTAACCCTATATTCCCTACCGGTGGTTCGAGTTTTACAATTAGCGCAAGACTTTCTCCTCCATATTCCCTTATAACAGGAGATGATTTTTCTGATGTTGAACAAAGAAGTGAATATACAAATTATAAAGGTGAGCCAATTCAATCAAAAATTGATCAAGCAAAATATAGATGGTTAGAATTTTACAAATTAAAATTTAATGGAAGTTGGTATACTAGAGTATTTGGAAAATTTGTACTAAAAACACAAACTGATTTTGGTTTCCTAGGAACATATAATAACAATAAGGGGAATATCCCTTTTGAACGTTTTTATCTTGGTGGTGATGGTATGCAACAATATGCATTGGATGGAAGAGAGACTATAGCTTTAAGAGGATATGAAAATGGATCTCTTTCTAGTAGGGATGGATCAATTATCTACAATAAGTTCTCACTTGAGCTAAGATACCCAATTAGTCTTAAGCCCTCTGCTTCGGTATTTGCTTTAAGTTTTCTTGAAGCTGGAAATGGGTTTGATGATTTTAAAGATTACAACCCCTTTAACGCTAAAAGATCTGCAGGAATTGGAGTAAGGGTCTTTATGCCTGCCTTTGGACTTCTTGGGATAGATTTTGGATATGGTTTTGATCAATCAAATTTTTCAAACTCTAATCAAAGATCAGGCTGGCAAACCCACTTTGTAATAGGTCAACAATTTTAATTAATAATTGGATAAAATTTACGATATTGCAGTGCGTAATTTTAAATAAGACTATGATGAATTCAATTAAGAAAACAATAATAGCTTTTTTAATGGCTTTGGCACCATTAACCGCTGTTGCTCAGACAAATGAGGTTGCTCATATTAATGTTCAACAATTAATTAGTGAAATGCCAGAAGTTATTGCTGCTCAAAATGAATTAGCTAAGCTTGAAAAAGACTATACTACACAGATTGAAAATGCTTTTAAAGAATTTCAGACGAAAGCACAAAACTATTCTTCTGATGCTGCAAATCAAACTGATGTTACTAATCAAGCAAGACAAAAAGAACTTGAGAGTATGCAACAGAATCTTCAAGAATTTAGAGAATCTGCCGCACAGGAATTACAAAAGAAACAAATGGATTTAATGACACCTTTACTTGAAAAAGCAAAAGTGGCAATAGAAAAGGTTGGTAAAGACCAAGGGTTTAACTATGTTATTGATTCTAGTCCAAATGGAGGTGTAATTTTAGCAAATGGTAAAGATCTATTAGAGGATGTTAAGAAAGAACTAGGATTCTAATTAATCTACATAAGGTTTTTTGATATACATAGGCTCAAAATAGGCTAAATCTTCAAAATTTTTATTATCAAAGTTTTCTTTTGAAATGTTTCCCATATGTTTTGCTGATATACTACTTATATGAATTTTAATTGATTTGAAATCAATAATTTCTTTAATTGATTTTGTATTACACACAACAACTAGAGAATTTATATTTTCATACTTAGTTAAGAAATTTTCATCAATTATTACTACAGATGGTTTTTCTAATTCATTATAATTAGAGTCTAATAGCATTGAATAGAAGCTATCATTCTTATCATGAATTAATGAAAGTATATGTTCGTCATTCTCCGTCTTATATGAAAGCCCTAGAATTTTTAATGAATTAATTCCAATTATAGGAGTATTATAAGGAAAGCATAGCCCCTTTGCTACTGAAAACCCAATCCTAAGACCTGTAAACGAACCTGGTCCTTTTGATACTGAAACAGCAGAAAGATTGTCTGTGCTAATCTTTTCTTTTGAAAGAATTTGATCAATAAATGAAGTTAATAGTTCACTATGCTTATAGCTATCATCTTCCTGTTCAATAATATTTACAATTTTATCTCCTTTTAATAAAGAGACTGAACAATTTTTAGATGAAGTCTCAAGATTTAAGATATATGACATTTAGATATAGGATAATTTTTAATCAGCTGGAATAGTAAGAGGTATTCCAAAGTAAAACTCTAAGACTTTTAGTTTAAAAATATAATCGAATTTTGCTCTAATATTTTCCGAAACCGCAGACTCATATCTTTGTTTAGCTTGAATGAAATCAAATGAGCTAAGAACTCCTAACCGATATCTATCAGTTGTATCTTCAAATGCATTTTTTAATGAAATTAAAGTTTTTGATGATGCCTCATAAAACTTAATCGCTCCTTTTAAATCATTATATGATTGATTTATAGTATTTTCAAGATTAAGTTTATCTTGCTCAAATTGGTATTTTGTTCTTTCAAGATTAATCTCACTTCTTTTAATATTGTTTCTTGTCTGCATTCTATTAAAAATTGGCACATTAAGCTGTAGACCAAAAGTTTGACCTTTATTCCTATTAAATTGATCACTAAATCCTGAAGAGTTATCCTCATAAGCTATTCTACTATTAAAACTATAGAAAGAGCTTATTGATGGCTGAAGCTGTGCTTTTGACAATTGAATATCCTTTTCTGCAATAGAAATATTTGTTTCACCAAGCTTAATATCATTTCTAAAGGTTAATGATTTATTATATATCTCCTTAGGGCTATTCTCCAAAATTTCTGAAAAAGGAACATCAAAATCTTCATTTGCAATATCAAAACTTTCAAAATCATCAATTAGTAATAGTTGGGCTAAATTAAGTTTAGCATTTCTATAATTGTTTTCTGCTTGAATAACAGCTTGCTCTTGAGATGCTAGATTAGCTTCTATTTCAAAAATTTGTTTTGGAGAAAAAATTCCTGCATCAATTAAATCTTGTGTTCTTAAAAGTTCAACTTTTGTTAATTCTAATTGAGATTCTTGAACTTTTAAAATCTCACTGTTAAACATAATCTGTAAATATGCATTTGCAACCATTAAACTTACATCATCTTTCATGTTATCAAGTTGATATTTACTAGCCAAAATTTGAAGATTTGCTCTATGAAGTTGATATACATTACTTAACCCATTATATACGTCGAGACCAACTCCAGCTCCCATAGAAGAAAACTGTGTAGTGTTTGTCTCCAATAGATTTGTAGTAAAATTTGTACTTAAACCAATATTCCATTGATGTTGGGCTTGAGCGTTAAGAGAAGGTAAAAAGTTACCAATTGCACTAGATTTATTAATTTCAGAGTCCGTTAAACTTAACTCAGATTGTTTTATACTTATATTTTTCTCTATTGCCATATCAACACAATCTTGAAGAGAAAGAATTGTTAGATCTGATTGAGAATAAACAGAAGCGATAGGAAGTATAGTAAACAGAATATATATTTTTTTCATCACAATTTTTTTAAGTATAATTAATCGTCATCTCTGAATTCATCAAAAGCAGATTCTTCAGGTTCTATTTTAATTGGCTCTGTTTTATTCCATATTTTAATCTTACTATCTATAGTCAGACCGGATAAAACCTCAACATTAATTCCATCAGATAATCCTATTTGAATATCTTTTCTTTCAAACTTTTGATTACCCGTTTCTATTTCAACATAAGGTGCTTGAGTTCTTCTGTCAAATTGAAGAAGTGCCTCTGGAATAACCATAACATCGTCTCTTCTATCTATAACTAAAGATGCATTGGCACTATAGCCCGCTCTAACAAAAACAGATTCACTCAAAGTAACATCAGCTTCTATTTTAAACTGGACAGCACCTTGTTCTTCAGTTCCTTTTGGAGCAACAAAATTCAAACTAGCATCAAACTCTTCTCCGGGAATAGCTGCCATACTAACAATTAGTCCTTGACCACTATAAAGCTTTCCAACTTCTGCTTCATCAACCTTTCCTTCAAAGATCATTGTATTTAAATCAGCAATTATGGCAACAGTTGTACCAGCAGAAAAGTTATTACTTTGAATTACTTGATCTCCTAGCTTAACAGGTATCTCTAGAATAGTACCCGATACTGTAGCCCTTATATTTGTATTTGCAGTTGTAGACCCAGAAACTGAACCCTTTTTAATTATTTCTAAATCATTTTGAGCTGCAGATAAATTCTCTTTTGCTTGATTGTATGATAACTCAGCATTATCAAAATCTTGTTGTGAAATTATTTGTTTTGCATATAAGTCTGTAGATCTTTGAAAATCTCTTTCTGCATTTTTAACAGCAAGCTTAAAATTATTTACCTGACTTTGAACTCTATAAACAGACGCCTCATCAGGGACAACTTTTATTCGAGCAATTAAATCTCCTTCATTAAGAATATCTCCTTCTTCTACAAGAATTTTATCAATAATACCATTTAATTGTGGCTTAATTTCAACCTCATCTTCAGGGACTACCTTACCAGTAACAACAGCTGTCTTCTCTATTTTTGAAATAAATGGGGTAGTTGTATCATATTCTTCAACAGATTTACTATTAGTTCTAATAAAATAGGCCATAGAAAACAGAAAGCCTAAGATTAATACTACGATTCCAATATTTTTTATTTTCATTTTTTTTTTTTTAAAGTTAATTATTATTCATCTCTTAATGCATCTATTGGCTTAATACTTACTGCTCTCTCTGCAGGTATAAATCCAATTATAGTTCCTAAAGTAATCATTGTTGCAAATGCTCCAAAAACAATTAACAGAGGAACTGTTGGGTTAGTAAACGGAAAATCTTCCAAACTTGCTGTACCAACATTTATCAAAAATAAGAGCATTGATCCTACAATTATTCCAATTAATCCAGCTAATATTGTAAGGAATACCATTTCTAATATTATTTGAACTCTTATCTCTCCTGGTGTTGCCCCAATAGCTCTTCGAATACCTAATTCATTTGTTCTTTCTTTAACAGCTATTAGCATAATATTTCCAATTCCTATTACACCAGCAAAAATTGTTGCAATTCCAACAACTAGAGATAGAAAAATCATACCTCTAGAAAATTTTATAATACTTTCAAATAGTGCACCAATATTAAAAGATCCAAAGGCTCTATCATCATCGGGAGATACATTTTTTCGAACTTTTAGGTTATCTAGGACTGTAGTTTCAAGATATTCTGGGTTTACATAGTCATAGCCAGTAATGAACATGAATCCAAAGTCATCTCCTGTATTATAAACCTTTGCAAAAGTTGTAAACGGAATATATATATCGCTATCTGATCCAAATCCAGAACCTTGTGAAAATTTATAAATTCCTACAACTTTAAAATTTATATCATTTATTTTTATGTACTCACCAATTGGATCCTCATCTATATCAAACAATCTATCCACTGTCCCTTCTCCAATTACAGCAATTTTTCTTTCCAGCCTCATATCTTCATCATTAATCCATCGACCTCCATCAAAAAGCTTTTTTACAGTTATTGTTGCATAGTTAGGATAATTTCCAAAAATAGTAAAGTTATCAGTTTTTGTTCCTCTAACAACTATTGGTGGTAAAGCACCACCAAAAGCTCCAAGATTGTGACCAGGAGAAATATATTCTATTTCTGGAATTCTTTCTTGTATATAGTCAACATCACTCAATTCAAAAATGGGCTGTCTTCCTTCTGCATAACCTTTATATGCAATAGAGGTTCTTTGAGCCCAGAATCCCATAGAATTTTTGCTAATCCCACTAAAAGCCTGATCAAAACCATTTTCAAGTCCAGTTGCTGATCCTGCAAGGGCTATGTAAATAAATATTCCCCAAAAAACTCCTATAGTGGTAATTATAGTTCTTGTTCTATTTTTTGAGATAGATTCAAAAATTTCATCCCACGTATCTCTATCAAAAATCTTTTTTAAACTATTCATCTCTTAACGCAACAATGGGTTTAATTTCAGCAGCTCTTTTTGCTGGAATATATCCTGCAACTACTCCAAATACGATTAATACTATAGTAGCTGATATAGCTAGACTAAAGTTAACTCCCGGTCTAGTTATAAAGTATTCATGAAGTCCAGTATCCACTGAATTCAATAATATAATTCCTGCAACCATTCCAAAAACACCAGAAACCGCAGTAATAAAAATTGATTCAGTTATAATCATTTTTATTACCTCACTAGGAGATGCTCCTAATGCTTTTCTTATACCAAGTTCTTTGGTTCTTTCTTTAACTATAAATACCATTATATTAGAAATTCCTATTATCCCTGCAAGTAAAGTTCCTATTCCAACAAATGTCACTATAATTTGTAGTACTCCTGCAAACTGCATTGATCTTTCAAATTCATCAGCTACATTTCTTATAAAAAGACCACTAGGGTCAGTTGGATCAATTGATTTTTTTGTCTTTAAAAATTTCTTTATATCATCACCTAATTTGACTGCACCAGATGCTCCTATTTCAGGGTTAAAAGTTAAAGCTATATTCCCTATTTTATCTGAACCCATTAAAATTTGTTGACGAGTTGTATAGGGCATAAAAAGCTTGCTTTCCTCTACATCTCCTCCAGTATCTTGAAAAACTCCAACAACTTTAAATGATCTAGAACCAATATTAATAAACTTTCCTATAGGGTCCTCTTGTTTAAATATATCTCTAGCTACAAGCCTTCCTATTACAGTTACTTTAGATTTTTCATTAATATCTTTTTCATTTAAGTACCTCCCTTTCATTAAAACATGATTTTCTATGTATTGATTAGAAGGTGCAACAGCTTCGATTGAAAAACTGTAGGATTCAAGCTTGTAAGAAATTATTTCACTAGAACTAATTCTAGGATTAATGTATTCAATTCTTGATTCGAATTGTTTACTTATTTCCTGAATATCACTATTGTCAAATTCAATTCTTCTATTTGATTTAAAGCCTCCAAAGGGCTTTGTTGTTTTTCCAGGAAAAACAAAAACTACATTATTTGATTGATCTAAAAATAAATCTTGATATGAATTCTTTAATCCTTCTCCAAGACCAAAAAGTATAATAAAAAGAAGAATTCCTAGAGATACTGTAAAACCAGATAATATAGCTCTTAATTTATTTTTTTTTATTGACTGATATATCTCAATCCAACGCTCCAGGTTAAACATCTTTAATTATATTTTGTTTAATTTTTTTATCCTCTACTATAATACCATCTCTAAGATGTACAATTCTTTTACACATATTAGCGATATCATGTTCATGTGTTACTACAAGAATAGTCTTGCCTTCATTATTTATTCTTTGTATTATAGCCATTACCTCTTTTGATGTTGTTGAATCAAGAGCACCAGTTGGTTCATCAGCTAAAAGAACTTTTGGATTTGAAGCCATAGCACGAGCAATTGCTACCCTTTGTTTCTGTCCACCTGACAGCTCACTTGGTAAATGGTGAGACCACTCTTTAAGACCAACTTTATCGAGATACTCAAGTCCTATCTTTTGTCTGTCTTTTCTTTTTAGGCCTTGGTAATATAGTGGTAAAGAAACATTCTCAAGAGCACTTTTATAATTAATCAAGTTAAAAGATTGAAAGACAAATCCTAAAAATTTGTTTCTATAATTTGCTGCCTTTGTCTCACCCATATTTGCAATTCTGATTTTATCCAAATCATATGTTCCAGCATCAGATGTATCTAACATTCCTAAAATATTTAATAAAGTAGATTTTCCAGAACCTGATGATCCCATAATTGCAACTAACTCACCATCCTTAACAGAAAAATTAATTCCTTTTAAAACATGTAATGAGTTGGCACCCATTTCATAAGACTTATGTAAATTTTTTATTTCTATCAAAACACCGCGAAATTAATTAAAAATTATATTGATTATACCAGCTCATATGTTATTATTATGTTAACAAATTTAAGGTAATTGAAAAAGATCTTTAACGTTACATTTAAGAGTTTTTGCAATTTTCAATGCAAGAACAGTTGATGGAATATAAACTCCATTTTCAATTGCATTTATACTTTTTCTTGAAACCTCAGCACTCTCTGAAAGCTCTTGTTGTGTTAAGCCAGCAGATTTTCTAAGTTCCTCAAGTTTGTTTTTAAGCTTTTTATGATCTCTTCCCAAACGCTATTTTTTTTCGAAATTTTCAACTGCTTTATTGATTTCCTCTGTTTGATTTGGATATATATATCCTGCAATCATCTGGCCTACTCCAATAAACGCTACTAGTAAACCAACACCATATACTACATCACTTCCAAGTCCATAATAACCAAGACAGAATAAACCAATTCCAACAAAAATTGTAACTATGCCACTTCTTCTTAGATCAAGAGATGATTTTGTTTTTTTATCCTTTAAACTTTCAAGCAGCTCTTTAATGTCTTCAGGGTTCTTAAGGTTTTGACTAGCTGTAATAATAGCATCATATTTGTTTTTACTATCCCTTGTGTTATAAGCAAATACTATCCAAATTATTATTGCAGGAAGGGATACTGCTAATATTGGAATAAGTACTCCTAAGCTGTGCATAAAATTTTCCATTTATTTTTATTTTATATTAATGTAACGCAAACTTATCATTTTTTTTTTAGAGAAGCAAAGGTTACATTATTTTTTTTTAAAAAATATTTTATTATTATTTAACCTTATTTGTGTTATAAATAATCCAAATTATTACGAATACCATAATATATGGCAGAGCCATTAAGTATACTATTCCATTATTAAGACTCTTTGCTGAATCATAAGCTTGCTCTGATTCCATTATAGCACTTAACATAGAACATTGAGAATAAGAGTCTATAGTAAAAATGAAGAACAAAATAATAATTAAAAATATTTTTTTCATTGTTAAGTATAATATGGTGATATCATTAAGTAAACAATTACACCAGTTACTGCAATATATAACCAAATAGGGAAAGTAACTCTTGCTATTTTCTTATGCTTATCAAACATCTTAGATATTGCTCTAACATAAGTTACTAGAACCATTGGAATTATAAAAACAGAAAGAGTTATATGTGTTATTAAAATAAAAAAGTAAATGTATCTAATCAAACCTTCACCTCCAAAAGGTGTTGGATCTGTAGTCATATGATATAAAACATACATCACAAGAAAAACAACAGATAATCCAATTGAGATTTTCATTAATAATTCATGTCTTTTTACATTTTTGTTTAGTATTGATCTATATGCCAAAATTAGAAGCACTGCTGTCAACCCATTAATAGTTGCATAAATTGGTGGCAAGAATTTTAATGGGGGGATAGATTCAATTCGAACAAATAAAAGAACAACTACAACAGCAGGAATTAAAACTGAAATAAGTATAATTAAGCCTCTATACTTTAATTTTTTATTAGATGCTGTTTCAGGTTTATTCATTAATCAATTTTTGAATATCATATTCTAACATATCGATTCCTTGCAAATCTATACTTTGATCATCAATGCCAAGGTAATATAATATTGGATTACCATAATCGTCATTTCTAGATCTTATATATCCTTGCTTATCTATTAATGCAAAATATCCTTGATGTTCAAACCCTCCTGCAAAATTTGGATTTTCATTAGCATAAATATTAAATCCTTTATTTGCTAGATCATAAATATAATTACGATCTCCAGTCAAAAAGTGCCAATCTTTAGATTTTACCTCTAAATTTTCAGAATATTTTTTTAAAATAATTGGAGTATCATGACCAGGGTCTATTGTAATAGAGACAATCCCAAAATTATCTAAATCACCAAATTTATCATCTAATTTTTTCATATTCTTATTCATCTCTATACAGATATCAGGACATCTACTAAAGAAAAACTCTAAAACATAAACTTTACCTAAAAGATCATCATTACTTATAAAAAGTGAATCTTGATTAATTAAAACAAAATCGGGGACTCTTCTATCTTCTCCTTCAATTTTAAGAAAAGATAATTCATCATTCTGGTGAAGTCGATTAGTATCTATAATACTCTCATTTGATAATCTATCTATAATCTTTGGTATTGAATAGATTCCAAAAAGAATAATAATTATTAAAAGGCCAGTATTTTTTTTACCAATTTTTTTCATTTAAATAAAGAATCATTTTTCTTTAAAGCAAGTCTATATTCAGCCAAAATAATTTTAACATCATCAACCATTTTATTGTTTATCTCTGCTACAGACTCAGCATTAAAACCATATAATTTTCCAATATCCTCATCATCATCTCTACCTCTAAGATTTAGATATCGATCTATAATAAACACATAAGGAGTGCTATTTTCTTCTGATAGCTCAAAATCTGTAGAAAGACTATTATAAATTTTCTGAATTTCACTTTCATCAGTAAAAATAAAATTCCATTTTTCAAGATCTGTTCCAACTCCTCTTCTTAATTCTTCTTTAAGATTATCAATGTTTTTTTCTTGGTCTTTTGTAGTTAGAAATACAAATTGAAAATCTTGAAACTGATAAAATCTTTTATAAATTTTTTGATTCAAATTTAATGCTTCTGATTTTCTTAAATTGATATCTCCCCCCCAAAAACCGAGAATTGATATATTATCTTTTAGTGTTATTCCTTTCTCATTGCCTTTAATATTTTCAATATCCAAAACATTTGTAGTTAGAATAGGAAGTTTTGCAAAATTGTTTATTCCTGAAGCTAGAAAAATATATATAAAGATTGGGAAAAAGAATAGAAAGCTAAGAATTAAATACTTCTGAATACTTTTTTTCATCAAAAATTCCAGCTTTTAAATCCACCTAACATAACATCAAAAATATATGAGCCTTCAATTAATAAAATGAAGAGTAAGAATGGAATCAAAATTAGTAAGGGAACAACTATAGTGTTTTTAAGGAATGGTTTTTCATCTCTTATATGCATAAAGTCCCAAGTAATATAATATGCCTTAATTATAGTCATTATAACAAACATCCAATTTATTAGTTTAAGGCCAATAAATTTGTTTAATAATATCTCCGGTTTTAGTATACCAAGCGCAACCTCACAAGCAGTTACAATAGAAAGGAATACAAGAACTCCCCATATTTTTTGTTGATTTGATTTGAACTTAATTAGTCCTCTAAAAATTTCCAGTTTATGTAGATGTTCTGCCATGTTATACTAAATAAAAGAATGTAAATACAAATACCCATACTAAATCTACAAAGTGCCAATAAAGACCAACTTTTTCAATCATATCATAATGACCTCTTCTCTCATATGTGCCTAGTAATACATTTATAAAAATTATAATGTTTATAATAACTCCTGAGAATACGTGAAATCCATGAAACCCTGTTATAAAGAAAAAGAAATCGGCAAATAATGGGTTCCCATATTCATTTCTATATAAGTTTGCACCTTTAACTACTCTTGTTGCCGAACTTATAGCTACTTCTGCTTCCTCTCTACCTAAGATAATTTTCTTTCCCTTATCATCAATCGCTTCAATTCTAACAGTAATATTTGTATTACGATTAAAGCCTTCTAAAACCTCATCTAAAGTTATTTCTGGTAATTTTGATTCCTCAACATACCACAATCCAACATTATCATCATGTGTAAGTCTCTCTTGAGTTAGAGATACTGCAAATTCATCTATAGGTATTCTTTTGTTATGTTCAAGATCATAGAATTGTAAAATCTTTCCAGTTTGAAGTTCAACTGCTCCATACTCTCCTTTAATAAAGTTTTTCCATTCCCAGGCTTGAGATCCAACAAAAACTGCTCCACCTATTATTGTAAGTAACATATAGAATGCTACCCTGTTTTTATTATTATGGTGACCTGCATCAACAGCTAGAACCATTGTAACAGAAGAAAAGATTAGAATAAATGTCATCAATGCAACATAATACATTGGTGCATCTACTCCATGTAGAAATGGAAAGTGAGTAAATACTTCATCAGCTATTGGCCAAGAATCGATATTTTTAAATCTAGAAAACCCATAAGAAACAAGAAATCCAGAAAAAGTCAAAGCATCAGAAACAATAAACCACCACATCATTAACTTTCCATAACCTGCAACCAAAGGTTTTGATCCTCCCCCCCATGATCCTGATGTATTTGTGTTTGATATCGCTGATGATGCTTGCATCTAGGGCAAAATTTTTCGATACAAATTTATAATATTTTAACTGAAGTATTTAATAAAAAGGAATAAATATATCCATAAAGCACCAAGAAAGTGCCAGAATATTAATGCTAATTCAAAACCTAATTTACTTTTCTCATATTTTTGATTGTTGAATCTTATTATTACTATAGATAAAACAATTATCCCTGCAAATAGATGTAGTAAATGTAATAGAACTAAGACGTATATGTAAGAAGTAGTAACTGAACTTCCTGGGCCTGTAAAATAAAACCCAAGTGAAATTATTTCTTCAAATCCCAAAAATTGGGAGATAACAAAAATTATTGCTAGAATTGCTGTCAAACATAAATATATATTTATGTTTTTTTTATGTAGATATAAATTAACGTTTTCTGTCAAAGCATTTCCAACATATTTATCCAAGTTAAATTTTGCTAACTGAAAAAAAACACTGCTAAGTACGATTGAGAAAGTACTGATTAAAAACCATGATGGTAAAGAAAAAGAATCTAACCAATCAGGTCTACTACTACTAACTATAAAAGCACTTGTTAAGCCAGCAAAGGTCATAGTTATGCTAATCATTCCAAACCAAAGCATCATCTTTTTAGCTTTCCTATTTTTTAAATCTATTTCAAGTTTATCAGACATTAGATTATAAATTTATCGAGGACAAATATAATTTGAATAAAAGTTAAATAAAAGATACTTGCATATTTAAGCCTTGCAGCATTTAAATTATTCATATATAACATTAGCTTTATAGATCTAGATAACATAAATAGTCCTGCTAAGAAAATTATTAACCCAGATATATAGCCTATACTGAATGAACCTGAAAACCCTGACAAAGGAATCAGAGATACTAATATTGTCCAGATAGTATAGAAGACTATTTGAAATGCCGTTGACTTATCCTTTTTTCCCGTTGGAAGCATTTTAAATCCTGCTTTTTTATAATCATCATCTGATAGCCATCCTATTGCCCAAAAATGAGGGAATTGCCAAAAAAATTGAATCATAAAAAGAACTCCTGGTTCAATTCCAAATTTATTTGTTGCCGCTACCCATCCAAGCATAAATGGAATAGCTCCTGGAATAGCACCAAAAAAAACACATAAAGGTGTCCTAGTTTTAAGAGGAGTATAAATAAAAATATATATAAGTGCTGATATTAAACCAAAAAAAGCAGTTCTAAAATTAATCAGATATAACAAAACTATACCTGAAAAAATCATAACTAAGCAAATAAAAGAAGCTGATTTTAGACTTATCTTACCAAGTGGTAATGGACGATTTTTAGTTCTATCCATTAAAGCATCTCTTTCTTTTTCGATTATTTGATTAAATCCATTTGATGCCCCTACGAGAAAAAAGCCTCCAAATAAAAGAAGAGAAAAAGTTTCAACTGAAAAATAGTCGATTGCGATTAGATATCCAGCAATGGAAGAAAATATTACACTTAAGGAAAGTCTATATTTAGTTAATTCAAGAATAGTATTAACCATAAATACATACTTTTTTAAAAGTTTGTGACATAAGACTTAATTTAGGACAAATAAAAAAATGTCTACTGAAGTCTAAAAGTTATTGGGATACTAAATGGAACTCTTACTGGTCTCCCTCTTTGTTTACCAGGAGTCATCTTTGGCAATCGACCTATAATTCTTCCTGCCTCATTTTCAAGGTTCTTGTCAGGTCCTCTCATTCTAATATTAGTAATTACCCCATCTCTTCCAATAATAAAGTTTACATAAACTCTACCTTGAATTCCCATTTCTTGGGCAATTTCAGGATACCTAAAGTTTCTTTTTATATGCTGATTAATTTTATCTTGGAAGCAAGTTCTTCTTTGAGATTTTGGAACTCTCTCACATCCAGGATAAATTGGCACATCTTCAATAACTGCAAATGGAACTTCAATATCATCAAACTCATCTTCAACCTCAATATCTTCAATAACCATTTCCTCATCAGATTCTGTTGATTCAATAATAGTTTCTTCTACCTCTTCTTCATCCTCAACAACTTCAATAATTTCAGGTGCTGGTGGAGGTGGCGGAGGTGGTGGAGGTTGTTTTAACTGTTCAGTAATTGGAATCTCTTCGTCATCGTCATCATTAACATTTAAAGCTTCATAATCATATTTTGTTTCATATGTTTTTGACTCAATAGCTTGCCAAGTAATAAATAAAACAGACGCGAGACCTATAACAAAATAAAGGCTTCTGTTTTTATTTAAATCAGCTTTAGGGTTCTTCTTCAGTTGCATTACTATATTTTTAAAGTGCTAATCTATAAAAAAATATAATTAATTCATACTTATAATTAATTCTATATTTTTTTTTTTAATTATCTATCATATTTCTATATTCTTCAGCAGATAAAAGATTTGAAATATCTTGATCTTCAGATATTTCTATTTTTATTATCCATCCTTTGCCATAAGGGTCTTCATTAACAATTTCAGGAGTAGATTCTATACTTGAATTTATCTCCAAAACTGTTCCCTTTATAGGCATAAATAAATCTGAAACTGTCTTAACAGCTTCTACGGTTCCAAAAATTTCATTATCATCAAGTTCATTCCCAATCGAATCTATATCAATATATACTATATCTCCTAGTTCACCTTGAGCAAAATCCGTAATACCGATTGTCGCAGTATTACCATCAATTTTTACCCATTCATGTTCTTCAGTATATTTTAATTCTTCTGGAATATTCATATTATAGTTTATTTAAAGATTTTTTTATTAATTTCTGTAATTCAATATTTTGATCATTAAAATAAATCTCATTTACTACTTTTTCAGATTTACTTTTACTAAACCCTAATACTTCTAGAGCTTTTAGAGCTTCTGATTTGACATTAAATTTTTCTTGAGCTAAATCTAAATCATTTTTTTCAAATATATCTACTTTATCTTTCAGTTCTATTATTAACCTTTGGGCAGTCTTAAGACCAATACCTTTTATTGATTTAATTGTATTTAAATCTTCTGACATCAATGCTTCCTGAATTTCAACTGGAGAGATAGATGAAAGAATAGTTCTAGCAGTACTAGGCCCTATACCAGAAACTGAAATCAATTGCTGAAAAAGTTTTCTTTCACTTTTTGTCTTAAATCCAAATAAAATATCAGCATCTTCTTTTCTTTGTAGATGAGTATAAATAGTTATATTTTCATCATCTCCTATTTTTTCAAAAGTATTTAGGGATATATTAATATCATAACCTATTCCATTAGCTTCAACAACTATCTTAGTTGGTGATTTTTCTATAAGTCTACCTTTAATATAGGTTATCATTTTTTTCTTACTTTTCTTCTTTGTGCATCAATTGCTGAAATTGCTGCCATATTAACAATCTCTTCAACTGAAGCTCCCAATTGTAAAATATGGACCGGCCTATTCAGTCCAATTAATATTGGGCCAATGGATATTGAGTCATCTAACTCTTTTATTATCTTATAAGAAATATTTGCAGAATCAAGATTAGGAAAAATTAGTGTATTTACCTTTCTTCCATTCAAATTAGAAAACGGGAATCTATCTTTTAACATTTCTTTATTTAATGCAAAATCAGATTGAATAGGCCCATCAACAATTATTTCTGGATTATTTTTATGTAAAATCTTTATTGCAGTAGAAATTTTATGAGCTTCTTCAGAATCAGATGAACCAAAATTAGAAAATGATAAGATACCAATAACAGGTTCAATTCCGAACATTTTAACTGTTTTGGCAGTATTAATTGTAATTTTTGCCAATTGTTCTGAATTAGGATTAATATTCAAAGATGTGTCAGATAAAAACAGAGGTCCTTGTTTTGTTAACATTAGGTTAGTTGCCGAAACTCTTTTAATACCTTTAGATTTTCCTATTGTATTTAGAATTGGAATAAAAGCTGAAGGATAACTTCTTGAATAACCTGCAAGCATAGAGTCAGCATCACCAGATAAAACCATCATAGACCCAAAATAGATTCTATCTCTTAGCATTTGTTTGACATCTTTTTGCGTTTTTCCTTTTCTCTTTAAATTTTCAAATAAAACTTTAGCATATTTAGATATTTTTTTTATCTGATCTTTATCCTTTGGATCTATAATTTTCACTTTTTCATTAAAATCTATAGATTTCATTAATTTTTTTATCACTTTTTTTCTTCCCATTAAAATTGGTTCTACAATTCCATCTTCTTTACATATCTGAGCAGCTTTAAGGACATCTAGTTGATCAGATTCTCCAAAAATCAATCTTTTAAGTCTAGTTTTAGCTCTTCTATGGATTAGTCTCATTAATTTAGTATCCTTTCCAATTCTTGAGTCCAATGTTTCTATATATCTATCCCAATCTTCTATAGGTTCACGAGCAACACCAGAATTAATAGCAGCCTTTGCAACAGCTGGTGGAACCTCAGTAATAAGTCTTGGATCAAATGGTTTTGGTATTATATAGTCTTTACCAAACACTAGCCTTGTAGTTTCTCCATAAGCAATATTAACTTGCTCTGGTACAGGTTTTTTTGCAAGATTTGCAAGAGCAATTACAGCTGCTTTTTTCATTTCTTCATTTATCTTGGTTGCCCTTACATCTAAAGCACCTCTGAAAATAAAAGGGAATCCAAGAACATTATTAACTTGATTAGGAAAATCAGATCTTCCTGTAGCCATAATTAAATCTTTTCTTGTAGACATAGCTAAATCATAATTTATTTCCGGATTCGGGTTAGACATAGCAAAAACAATTGGATCTTTAGCCATTGACTTAAGCATTTTAGTTGTTACAATATCACCTGTAGATAAACCAACGAACACATCTGAATCAATCATCGCCTCTTCTAGAGTGTTTATATTCTTTTTTGTAATAAAAAACTTCTTCTCCTCATTTAGATCAGTTCTTTTTTCATTTATAACTCCTTTACTATCAACCATTATTATATTTTCTTTCTTAAGGCCAAATGAGATATAAAGTCTTGCACAAGCAATTGCTGACGAACCTGCTCCAGACATCACTAGCTTAACAGTTTTTATTTTTTTCTTAACCAAATCAATAGCATTTAATAACGCAGCACAGGATATCATTGCAGTACCATGCTGATCATCATGCATTACAGGAATATCTAGACCTTGTATTAAATCTTTTTCAATTTTAAATGCTTCTGGAGCTTTTATATCTTCTAAATTAATACCTCCAAATGTTGGTGATAATGATTTAACTATCTCAACAAATTTTTGAGGGTCTTTTTCATTTATTTCTATATCAAATACATCTATATCAGCAAAAATTTTAAATAATAAAGCTTTTCCTTCCATTACAGGCTTTGATGCCTCTGGACCAATATCTCCCAGACCTAATACTGCTGTTCCATTTGATATAACAGCAACTAAATTTCCTTTATTTGTATACTTATAGGTATTGTTCTTATTTTCTTCAATTTCTTGACATGGAATAGCTACACCAGGGGAGTATGCAATAGCAAGATCTCTTTGAGTATTATATTTTTTTGTAGGAATAACCTCTGTCTTTCCTGGCTTTGGTTTAGCGTGATAAACTAAAGACTCTCTCCTTTCTCTACTTTTATCCATGTCATTATATTATGATCAAATATAGAGGGATTAATTAAATAAACCGCTCTGATTATTTTTATTTTTACCAAGATGTTTATACCCTTTTTCAGTTACCTCTCTTCCTCTTGGAGTCCTTATTATAAAACCTTGTTGAATCAAAAATGGCTCATATACTTCCTCTATTGTTTCAACATTTTCAGATAGAGAAGTTGACAATGTAGATACTCCTACTGGTCCTCCATTATATTTTTCTATTATAGTTGATAATATTTTATTATCCATTTCGTCTAATCCATTTTTATCAACATTTAGAGACTTTAATGAAGACTTTGTAATCTCAATATCAATAGTGCCTTCTCCCTCAACCTGAGCAAAATCTCTTACCCTTCTTAATAATGAATTTGCTATTCTTGGTGTACCTCTACTTCTTTTTGCAATTTCAAAACATGAGTTTTTATCAATTTTAAGACCCAGAATTGATGAACTTCTTTCAACAATTTTTGATAAAAGGTCATCACCGTAATGTTTAAGTCTATTGGAAATTGCAAATCTTTCCCTCATTGGATTTGTCAAAAAACCAGATCTAGTAGTTGCTCCTACAAGAGTAAAAGGATTAAGATTGATTTGTACAGATCTAGCATTAGGTCCTGTTTCAATCATTATATCAATTTTATAATCTTCCATAGCTGAATACAAATATTCCTCTATTATAGGACTAAGTCTATGAATCTCGTCTATAAATAATATGTCCCTTTCTTCAAGATTAGTTAAAAGTCCTGCAAGATCTCCAGGTTTATCTATTACAGGACCAGAAGTGACTTTAAGACCAACGTTTAATTCATTTGCAAGTATATGAGCTAAAGTAGTCTTTCCAAGACCAGGAGGTCCATGAAATAAAGTGTGATCTAGAGCATCCTCTCTTTGATTACAAGCTTCAACAAAAACTTTTAAATTTTTTACTATAGAATCTTGGCCTATAAAATCACTAAAACTCAAAGGCCTAAGTGCCTTATCAATCTCCTGCTCTTTATCCGTGTTTTCATTCATTATACCAAATATACATTAATTGTGATATCTGAATTACTTAAGATGAAGTTAATGCTGGAGCTCTTTTTCTCCTTTCTTAAGGGGTACATTTTGAGGAATAAAGTCTTCTTTAGACCCTGGTTTAGAATAGTCATATGCCCATCTATGAACATGAGGTATTTCACCCGGCCAATTACCATGCATATGCTTGATTGGAGCTGTCCACTCTAGAGTATTTGATCTCCAAGGATTTTGTTCTGTCTTCTTACCATAAAATATGCTACTTATAAAATTATATAAGAATATTAATTGTGCAGCACCCGCTATTAATGCAAACATTGTAATTACGACATTTATATTAGCTAAGTCATCAAAATATGGGAAATTTGTATTTGTATAATACCTTCTTGGAAGTCCAGCCATTCCAATAAAATGCATTGGAAAAAATACACCATATGCTCCTATTGCAGTTATCCAAAAATGAACATATCCTAGATTTTTATTCATCATCCTACCAAACATTTTTGGAAACCAATGATATACTCCAGCAAATAAACCATAAAGAGCTGATATCCCCATAACTAGATGAAAATGTGCAACAACAAAATATGTGTCATGAATATTTATATCTAGTGCACTGTCTCCTAAGATTATTCCTGTCAATCCTCCTGATATAAATGTAGAAACTAATCCGATTGCAAAAAGCATTGCAGGATTAAACTGGATATTTCCTTTCCATAAAGTAGTAATATAGTTAAATGCTTTAACTGCTGAAGGTATAGCAATTAATAGTGTAGTAAATGTAAATACTGAACCTAGAAATGGATTCATTCCTGTAACAAACATATGATGACCCCAAACTATTGTAGACAAAAAAGCAATTGCTAGTATAGAGAAAACCATTGCTCTATATCCAAAGATTGGTTTACGGGAATTCGTAGCTATTACTTCTGAAGCTATTCCTAAAGCTGGAAGAAGAACAATGTATACTTCTGGATGTCCTAAAAACCAAAAAAGGTGTTCAAATAATACTGGTGAGCCACCTTGATAATGTAGAACCTCTCCTTGAATAAATATATCTGATAAAAAGAAAGAAGTTCCAAAACTTCTATCCATAATTAATAATAAAGCCGCAGATAATAAAACTGGAAAAGAAATAACCCCAATTATAGCAGTGACTAAAAAAGCCCAAATAGTCAAAGGTAATCTAGTCATTGTCATTCCTTTAGTTCTTAGGTTTATAACTGTTACAATGTAATTTAATGCTGCAAGAAGAGATGATGCAATAAAGAACGCCATTGAAAGAAGCCAAAGAGTCATCCCTGCTCCTGATCCTGGTTGAGCTTGAGGCAATGCACTTAAAGGGGGATATATTGTCCACCCTGCTGCTGCAGGTCCAGCTTCAACAAAAAGGGATGCGATCATTAAAACACTTGAAATAAAGAAAAGGTAATAAGAAAACATGTTTAACAGTCCAGAAGCCATATCTCTAGCTCCACATTGTAAAGGAATTAAAAGATTGCTAAATGTCCCACTTAAACCAGCAGTAAGAACAAAAAAGACCATTATAGTTCCATGAATTGTTACTAATGCTAAATAAACATTTGGATCCATTACACCGTCTGTTGACCACTTGCCTAGTAAAAGATCAAAAATTCCAAAAGATTGTTCAGGCCAAGCAAGCTGAAGTCTAAATAATAGTGACATTGCAATCCCAACAATACCCATAATTAAACCAGTAATTAGATATTGTTTTGATATCATCTTATGATCAATGCTAAAGATGTATTTAGTTATAAAAGTTTCTTTATGATGGTGATCATGACCTGTTTCTGTTTTTGACATCTTTAATTATTTAATAAATTCTTTAAATGTTATTTGTTGATTGAACCAGTCATCAAATTCTTCTTGTGTTTCAACTACGATCTTCATTTGCATATTATAATGTGATGCCCCACATACTTTGTTACATAATAATAAAAAATCAAATTCGTATGGATCTAAAGGGAACTCTCCTTTAGCAGTCAACTCTTGACTTTTTTCAAATCTAATATTATTAATTTTTTTAACCTTATCTACTACTTCTTTTCTCAATCTCATCTCCCTAGTAGTCACATTTGGAGTAAATGCAAATTGATTAATCATTCCTGGGACAGCATTCATTTGAGCTCTAAAATGCGGCATATACATTGAATGAATTACATCTTGAGATCTTACTCTGAAAACTACTTGCCTGTCAACTGGTAAATGTAATTCTTGAACTACTACATCATCATCTCCATTAGGATCAGTAGAATCAATCCCTGCTAAATTTTTACCTCCAAAATCTTGAAGAAATCTAACATTAGCATCTCCAAGTACTCCATCTTTACCTGCGTACCTTGCCTTCCAATTAAATTGCTGAGCATATATTTCAACAACCAATGCTTCATCGTTGTCTTCTATTGTCATAATTTCAGTCCAAGTCATTAATCCATATAAAATTATTCCTGCAAGAGCTATGGCTGGAATAATAGTCCAAATACCTTCTAGAAGATTACTGTCAGGAAAAAAGAACGCTTTTCTTTTTTTATTTCCTCTATACTTAAAGGCAAAATAATATAGAGCTGCCTGAGTAATTGTTTGAACAACAAAAATTACTGAAAAGGTAAACCATAAAAGAGTATCTGTTTTTTCTCCTTCAACTGATGCAGACTCAGGTAAAATGACATCACCCCATTTGAAAAAAGAAAATATAGTTAAAGTATATAAAAATATCAAAAACAAAAACATCAACTTTCCATTAATATCATTGTCCTTCTCACTAGCTACATCTGTAGACTCAAATTTTACTGGTTTAGACAACTCAAAGATTTTCGTAAGCTGCCAAACAGCTACAGAAATTAATATTAAACTAATTAAAGAGAGTATTATTGTCATAATTAATCGTAATAATAATATTTAAACCCTTTACTTTCTTCAACAAATGGATCCCCAGATGCAAGAAGTGGTGCTTTTGAAATTTCTCGAAAAACAACCAAAATAAACAATCCTAGAAAGAATAAAAATCCTCCAATTTCAGAAAAACCAATTGACCATTGATCTCCAACAGCAGATGGCATAATCATATTAAAAACATCTATATAATGGCCAACTATTATCACAATTCCTGTTAATATTACTATAAAGTAGGTCTTTTTAAAATCACTATTCATTAGTACAATTAGAGGGAATATTAGATTTAAGACTACCATTCCAAAGAATATGAAATTATAATCTTCTATTCTTGTAATAAAATAAGTAACCTCCTCTGGTATATTTGAATACCAGATAAGCATAAACTGAGAAAACCACAAATAAGCCCAAAAAATACTCACACCAAACATAAATTTTCCAAGATCATGAATATGACTATCTCCAACAAATTTAAGATAGTTTATTGATTTTAAATAAATAGTTATTATTGCTATTGTTGTTACACCTGAAACAAGAGCTCCAGCAAATACATACCAGCCGAATAAAGTACTAAACCAATGAGGATCTATAGACATAATCCAATCCCAAGACATCATCGATTCAGAGATTAAGAAGAATACTAAAAATCCTGCAGAGAATTTAAATAATTTTTTATGAATACTTATATCAGTTGAATTATCTTGTTTTATTGATAATCTTCTAGTTATGTTTCTATATAGAACCCACCCTGAAACATAAATAATAGCCCTGATAAAAAAGAATGGAAGATTTAAATAACTTGCTTTATTTCTAATAATTTCATCATGTGCAACAACATCAGGATCCATCCAAATAAATAAATGATTATAATGTAATCCTGACATCAATAAAATAATTAATACTGATATACATCCTATTAAAAGATAACCTGTTATTCCTTCCATAACTCTATATAGAGCTATTGACCATCCAGCTTGAGAAGCCCTTTGAATAGCATAGAAAGCTAGAACTCCAAGAGAGATTAACATAAAAAATAATGCGGGCACATAAATCGAAGCCCAAGGTTTATTTTGAAGTTGATTTAATAAATGTTTATCATGTTCTGTCTGATGGTTAGCTTTAGATTCTAGATTAGAATGTTCTGAATCTTCGTGTCCTGAATCTTCGTGTCCTGAATCTTCGTGTTCTGAATCCCCGTGTTCTGATCCATGACTTTTACTTGCAACAATCTCTTTAGCCTCTTCAATATTAGAAGGAGCTGAAACAAAACCGTATACTATTCCAGCTAAACCTATTAGCATAAAGCTTATAGCTAATATTTTGATTTGTTTTGAGACTGTATAATTTTCGTTCATCTTAATCTTGTTCTAATTCTTGTTTTAATTTCATTACATATTGTATTGTTTGCCAACGTTCTTCTTCATTAATTTGACCTGCATGTGACCCCATAGCATTTCTTCCATACATTAAAACATGATATATACTGCCTTCAGTTATTATTCTTGAAGGGTCATTATATGCAGGGATGCCTAAAAATTTTTCTCTCTCTGCAAGTATTCCTAATCCATCTCCTTTATCACCATGACAGACAGAACAGTAAATTTCATAAAGCTCTTTTCCTTTTGACAAATTATATTCATTAGTAATTAAAGGAGAAAACAACTGTGATTTAGCTAACTGATAACCTTCTTCTGTATCATCATAATCATATGGTTCCCATCCTCTTGCAATTGTTCCCTCAACAGGTAATTGTGCTTCAAGACCGTTTAAAAATGCATCTGATTCAGCATACGCTTCACCAGCTAAAGACTCATACATATCAGGGAAATATTGAAAATTTGGCCTAGATGGGTCAAAGCATGAGGTGAACAATAAACTCACCATAATAAGTAAAATTGTATTATTTCTCATTATCATTTTTTTCAATTACTTCTATTGAGATTGCTCCAGTTTTTTTCAAAAAAACTTTCAATTTATTTAAGTCATCCCCCGATTCCATATCTATTAAAAACATGTTATCAGTTGTTGATGGGTTTGGATTTTCTGCTTTCTTAAATGGCCACAATTTAGATTTCATATAAAAAGTTAGAACCATCAAATGTGCAGCAAAGAAAACCGTCATCTCAAACATTATTGGAACAAATGAAGGCATGTTTTCAATAAATGAGAAACTTGGTTTACCTCCAATGTTTTGTGGCCAATCAACTATCATCATATAGTTCATCATTAATATTGCAACTGTAAAACCAAGACATCCATAGATAAAAGCTGCAATAGAAATCCTAGTTGGTGCAAGTCCGAGAGCTTTATCAAGGCCATGTACCGGAAACGGAGTGTATACCTCATTGATGTGATATTTTTTCTCTTTTATCTTTCTGATAGCTTCTAAAAGAATATCATCATCATCAAATAATACGTGCAAGTTATTTTTACTCATGATCTTCTCTTAATTTTTTATATTTTTCTCCTGATGACTTTAATATGCTCTTAACTTCAGCTTGAGCTATAACAGGAAAACTTCTTGCATACAATAAAAAGAGAACAAAAAAGAATCCTAAAGTTCCAATAAAAATTCCAATATCTATGAATGTAGGAGAAAACATTGTCCAAGATGATGGTAAGTAATCTCTATGTAGAGATGTTACTATAATGACAAATCTCTCAAACCACATTCCCACGTTAACAACGATTGAGATTATAAATGAAACTATTATACTAGTTCGAATCTTTTTGAACCACATTATTTGTGGGGAGACAACATTACAAGTCATCATAAAGAAATATGCCCACCAGTATGGTCCAGTTGCTCTATTTAAAAATGCAAACTGCTCATATTCTACTCCCGAATACCAAGCAATAAATAGTTCTGTAATATATGCACATCCTACTAGCGATCCTGTTATCATAATAATTATATTCATTAACTCAATATGCTGAAGTGTGATATAGCTTTCAAGTTTTAAAACTTTTCTCGTTATAATCAATAATGTTTGAACCATTGCAAAACCAGAAAAAATTGCTCCTGCCACAAAATAAGGTGGAAAAATAGTTGTATGCCATCCAGGAATAACTGATGTAGCAAAATCATATGATACAATTGTGTGAACTGATAGAACTAGAGGTGTAGCCAGACCCGCTAATACAAGAGAGACTTCCTCAAATCTTTGCCAATCTTTTGCTCTTCCAGACCATCCAAAACTAACCAAACTATATATTTTCTTTTGAAAAGGTTTAACAGCTCTATCTCTAATCATTGCAAAATCAGGAAGAAGTCCTGTCCACCAGAAAACCAATGATACAGTAAGATAAGTTGAAATTGCAAAAACATCCCAAAGTAATGGGGAATTAAAGTTGACCCATAATGACCCGAATTGATTAGGTAGTGGGAACATCCAATATGCTAGCCATGGTCTACCCATGTGGATAATTGGAAATAATCCAGCTTGAATCACAGAAAAAATTGTCATAGCTTCTGCTGATCTATTAATACCCATTCTCCATTTCTGTCTAAATAATAGTAATACAGCTGAAATTAATGTACCTGCATGTCCAATACCTATCCACCAGACAAAATTTGTAATATCCCAGGCCCAACCAACTGTCTTATTTAATCCCCATGTTCCAATTCCAGTACTTATAGTATAAATTATACATCCAACACCCCATAAAAAAGCAATTAGTGCAATTGTAAAAGCAATCCACCAATCTCGATTTGGAGGCGTTTCCATGGGACTTGCAATATCAGTAGATATGTCATGATAGCTCTTATCTCCTGCAATCAAAGGTTTTCTTATAGGTGCTTCATAGTGTGATGACATATACTATATTTTAATATTATTTCTAATTTTTGTTTGATAAATCACATTAGGTTTTGTACCAACACTTTCAAGAACCCTATATGTTCTATCACCTGCTTCAACCTTTTTGATTTTACTTTCCTCATCATTAACATCTCCAAAGACCATTGCTCCATCTGCACATGCTTCCGAACATGCTGTTTGGAATTCCCCATCTTTTACTTTTCTTCCATCCCTCTTTGCATCAAGAATTACTTTCTGTGTCATTTGGATACAAAGTGAACATTTTTCCATAACACCTCTAGACCTAACATTAACATCAGGATTTAATACCATTTTTCCAAGAGGATTATTCATATTGTAGTCAAACTCTTCATTATCTGCATAGGTAAACCAGTTAAATCTTCTGACCTTATATGGGCAATTGTTTGCACAATATCTAGTACCAATACACCTATTATAAGTCATTTGATTTTGACCCTGTCTTCCATGTGAAGTTGCTGCAACAGGGCAAACTGTCTCACAAGGGGCATGGTTACAATGCATACATGATATTGGTTGAAATACAACTTGAGGATTTTCTGCAGCTTTCTCCAAATTATTTAATGTAGATTTATAGCTTCTAAATCCACTGGTTTCTTCAGCAGCTTTTATATCTTCTTGAATAGTTCCTTCTGATGAATAATATCTATCGATTCTTATCCAATGCATATCTCTGGACCTTCGAACTTCTTCTTTTCCAACAACAGGGACATTATTTTCAGCATGACATGCAATAACACATGCTCCACAACCATTACATGCATTTAAGTCTATAGACAAATTAAAATGGTGGCCTATCGATCTGTCGTAATCTCTCCAAATGTCAACTTCTGGAGAAGTTACCTTTGTTTCAATATGGTTCTTTGAAACCATTACAGTAGGGTTCCAATAAGACTTATCTTTTGAATTAAAAATTTCAAGTGAAGTTTCTTTTATTATTTCATCTCTCCCCATCATTGTATTATGGAGTTGAATACAAGCAAACTCGTGATCACCTTTAACCTTTGAAATCTTAACATTCTGTATTTTATTAAAATTATTATATAACTTAAAAGCATTAATTCCTACCTTCATTTCATCACTCATTCCATATTTTTTACCATAACCAAATGATAGGCCAATTGTTCCAGAAGCTTGACCTGGTTGAATAATAACAGGTGCTATTAGTTCTTTTCCATTTAAAGTTATTTTTGCATAACTTCCATTTAAAGCACCATTGTTAACATTATAATTTTTTAATTTAAGCTTTTTAGCATCAGCGATTGATAAGGTCAAATAATTGTCCCAAGTAACTCTGGTTATTGGGTCAGGGAATTCTTGAAGCCAAGGATTCGAAGCTCTTTGACCATCTCCCAAACCAATCTTAGGATATAATACTAGAGAAAATTCATTTACAGTCTCTGCATATGGTGAATTTAGATTTACTTTTTTACTGTTATTATATAATTGGGCTTTACGATAATTATAGAAAAATCCATCTTGAAGTGATTTACCCCAGGTCTTACCAGAAGATAAGATATTATTTTTCCAATTTGATTTAATCTCATCGTAAAAATTTGTACTTTCTCCAAGTAAAGACAAAATTACATCTTGAAATTGTTTAGTATCGAAAAGTGGTCTTATAGTTGGTTGGGCTAGATAATAGTGTCCTGTTTTAAACTCATAATCTCCCCAAGATTCAAGATAGTGAGATGTAGCCCCAAGGAATTTTGCAAATCTTGAAGTCTCATCTTCTTTCATGCTAAATGAAAGAGTAAATTCTAAGTCTTTAAAAATTTTTAAAAATTCTTCAGATTCTGGAAGAGAGTATGCTGGATTAACTCCTGATGTAATCATTCCAGAAATTTTTCCAGACCTTAAATCCTTCATCATATTTAACAAATCACTATTCCTACCCTTTCTTATTAGTCTAGGTGATTCAATATCGATAACTTCACTTTTTAATAAAGTATTTATCATTAGAACTATTTCTTGTGAATGCACATCGTCAATCCCAGAGATTAAAACAGATTTTGTTCCAGAATATTTGAGTTTATCTACAGATATATTTACATATTTATCTAACTCTGGACTAAGGGAGCCATTAATTGATTCACCTGATAACCTAGAGTAGATATGTGATAATATCTTTTTAAGATTTAAAGGATTAGCTGGTACTCTATTATCCGCATTAGCACCAGTAAGTGTCATATTAGATTCAAACTGTATATGATATGACATTGAATTATTATTATTCTTATTTGGGACTCTTTGTTTAGACCAACCAGGTGAATAACTTCCACCTTGCCAGTCAGATAAAAAATCTGCATCTAAAGAAACTATTGTTTCTGCTTTTGAAAAGTCATAGTCAGCCAGAGCTCTTACTCCATATATATTTTCAAAAGCATCCAAAGCTGAAGAGTTTGAAATAGCATCATACTGAATATGTTCAATGTTGTTATACTTATTTATAAATCTATCTAAGATTAGTTTTGTAGTTGGGCTACAGTTAGTTTCAGTAAGAAGTATAATCCTTTTATTCTCGTTACTTAAATTTTCAAGATCCTGTCTTACTTTATTATTGAAGTCATCCCATAAAACATAGTCTCCATTAATCTTAGGGCCTTGAACTCTATATGTATCATATAAATCTAATACAGATGCATTAACTCTAGCATTAGAACAATTAAACGACTTTGCTTCCTTATTATTTTGAATTTTTATGGGTCTACCTTCTCGAGTTTTAACAATTATACTTCTAAAGTCATTTCCATCAGCAATAGCTGTAGCATAATAATTTGCAACTCCTGGAATAATCTGTTCTGGTTTGACAACATAAGGAACAGACTTAATTACCGGTCCCTCACATCCTGCAATTGCTGCTGCTGCTGTACTGAATCCAAGATATTTTAAGAAATCTCTTCTTGAAGAACTTTGATCCTCTGATTTCTCTAGTGGAATTTCTTCAACAAATTCATTTTGCTCTAGCTTATCTACTATGTCGCTTTGAACTTTTAGTTGTTCTAATCCCTTCCAATATTTTTTTACCTTCTGCATCTTATTTTTCTAATAATGACATTTTGCACATTCTATTCCTCCAAGTTGGGCTACAGTTAGTTTCTCAACACCATATTTTTTTGAAAGCTCTTCATGTATTTTCTCATAATACTCATTTGATTTATCAACATTACTTTCTCTGTGACAATCAATACACCATCCCATTGTTAATGGAGAATATTGATACATAATCTCCATTTCTTCAACTGGTCCATGGCAAGTCTGGCATTCAATTTTAGCCACCTCTGCATGTTGAGAGTGGTTAAAATATACAAAGTCTGGAAGATTATGAATTCTTACCCATTTTACGGGTTTAGTCTTTCCTGTATAGATCTGATTTTCCTCATCCCATCCAACAGCATAGTATAATTTTTTAATCTCATTTGTATAAAAGTCTTTAGTATATCCATTCTCTAGATCTTCTTCTCCATTATATTCTGAAATATATTCATGACAATTCATACAAACATTTAATGAAGGTATTCCTGAGTGTTTAGAAACTCTAGCAGAAGAATGACAATATTTACATTCAATTTGATTCGCTCCAGCATGAATTTTATGAGAATAATGAATAGGTTGAATAGGTTCGTAGCCCTGATCTATCCCAATTTGCATTAAATAACCAAAAACTCCATATGCACTTGATAATAAAAAAACAATTACTAAAACAAACATTAAAAATTGATTGTTTACTATAGCTTTCCACAATGGTGGTAATGTTTTTTTTGTTTTTGGTTCTATATCAACTCCACTGGCCTTGGCAATTTTTAATAATGTTCTTTGAACTAGGAAAAGCATTGTAACTAGAATCAGAAACACAATGGTTGTAACGATTAAAATTAAATCAGTTGAAATGCCAGATGAATTTTGCTGAACACTTTGATTTGAATTTGCAGTTAAAGTAGGAGCAGGAGGAGTATAATTTGTATAGGCAAGAATATTATCAATATCCTCTTCAGAAAATTGAGGATAATAGGTCATTACACTTCTATTGTATTCTTCCCAAATTGCAATTGCTTGAGGATCTTCATCCTTAAGCATTTGACTTCCATTTCTTATCCAATCATAAAGCCATTGCTTATCATATTTTTCAGTAACACCTGATAAAGCAGGACCCACAGCTTTCTTATTTAACTTATGACATGCAGCACAATTAGTATTAAAAAGTTTTTTACCTAGATCAACATCAGCATCTTGAGAGAGACCAAAAAA
>CAYTIE010000002.1:12044-39896 GCA_964437815.1 uncultured Flavobacteriaceae bacterium | reverse complement strand
CATAAACCCCACTTTACAAACTCTAAATTAAACAATTGATTACTTTAGAATCATTCTAAATAACAAATTATTTCATTTTAGTAACTTTGAGATTAGATGACGTTTAAAAGAATTAAAATTATCGAATTATTTTATTTGTTTTTGTTTATTACCAGTCCTTTAATTGGTCAAGAAAATAATCAATTAATAAATCAAGATTCTTCTATTTATAAACTATTAAGATTAAAGACAGATTATAATAAAAAAATTTTTGAATCGAGTTTTTATACTATTCAAATCTATTATGGAGATTTGAAAGAAGCAGACTCTATATCAAAAGCTTTTTCTGAAGAATTTAAAGAAATAAAAACTAGCTTAATATTTGAAACACCAAACTATAAGGTAAGAGTTGGAAATTTTAAAACTATAATTGATGCTTCAATAAACCTGGAAAAAATAAAAAGAAAATTTCGTGGTGCGTTTATATTAAAAAATGATGAATTATAACTTTTTTCTTATCTCAATTTCTTGATAACTTTCAATTAAGTCACCTGCCTGAACATCATTAAAATCTAAGATTTGAAGTCCACAATCAAAACCCTTTGTTACTTCTTTTACATCATCTTTAAACCTCTTAAGAGAAGACAGGCTACCATCAAAAATTACATTTTCTTCCCTAATAACTCTTACACCAGAATTTCTTGTAATTTTTCCAGAAGTAACCATACAGCCAGCTATAGTACCTAATTTAGATATTTTAAAAATATCTCGTACTTCTGCTGAGCCTATTACTTCCTCCTTCATATCAGGTGACAATAATCCTTCCATTGCATCTTTTAAATCGTTTATTGCATCATATATTATTGAATATGATCTTATATCAACTTGTTCCTTTTCAGAAATTTTTCTAGCACTATCTGTTGGGCGAACATTAAAACCAATAATAATTGCCTCAGAAGCTGAGGCTAACAGAACGTCAGAATCAGTAATTGCTCCAACACCTTTAAAAATAATATTAACTTGAACTTCCTCAGTTGAAAGGTTTTGGAATGAATCCGTTAAAGCTTCTACAGAACCATCTACATCACCTTTTATTATTACATTCATTTCTTTAAAATCCCCAATCGCTATTCTTCTTCCAATTTCATCTAAAGTGATATGTTTCTGAGTTCTTACAGTTTGTTCTCTTACAAGTTGTGTTCTTTTCGCCGCTATTTGCTTAGCTTCTTTTTCATCTTCAATAACTTTAAAAGGATCTCCGGCTTGAGGTGCACCATCTAGCCCAAGTACAGATACAGGAGTTGAAGGTGAGGCAACCTGAAGTATTTTTCCAGATTCATCAAACATAGCTTTAACCTTTCCACTATTTTTTCCTGCCAAGATATAATCTCCGATAGATAAACTACCATTTTGTACCAAAATAGTTGATACATAACCTCTGCCTTTATCAAGATAAGCTTCAAGAACTGTACCTGTTGCACGTTTTGCAGAATTAGCTTTTAAATCCATTACATCAGATTCTAAAAGAACTTTTTCTAAAAGGAGATCAACCCCTTTACCAGATGTTGCTGAAATATCTTGTGATTGAATTTTACCTCCCCAATCCTCAACAAGAAGATTCATCGAAGCTAATGATTCTTTAACTTTATCTGGATTTGCATTCTCTTTATCAATCTTATTAATTGCAAATATCATAGGAACACCAGCAGCTTGGGCATGACTAATTGCCTCCTTTGTTTGTGGCATAATATCATCATCAGCAGCAATAATGATGATGACAATATCAGTTATTTGGGCACCTCTTGCTCGCATTGCAGTAAAAGCTTCATGACCAGGTGTGTCTAAAAAAGTTATCTTTTGAGATTCATTTACCTCAACTGAATAAGCTCCAATATGTTGGGTTATTCCACCTGATTCATCTTTTGTAATATCTGATTTCCTTATAAAGTCTAATAAAGAAGTTTTTCCATGATCAACATGACCCATCACCGTAATTATTGGAGGACGTTTCTCTAATGACCCTTCTTCTTCTTCTTGTTCTTCAATTTTTTCTTCTAAATCTGATTTTACAAATTCAAGTTCATAATCAAACTCATCAGCAACAATAGTTAAAGTTTCAGCATCAAGTCTTTGGTTCATAGTAACCATTATACCAAGACCCATACAGGCAGAAATTATTTCATTAGAAGTTATTTCCATAAGAGATGCTATCTCTCCTACAGTAATAAACTCAGTAATTTGTATTTTTTTACTTTCTTTTTCTTTTTTCTCAATTTCCTCTTCTGTCTTCTGCTTCCTTTGATCCCTCTTATCTTTTCTATGTTTAGCTCCTTTTGACTTAGTACTTCCCTGAAGTTTTTCAAGTGTTTCTCTTACTTGCTTCTGTATTTCTTCATCACTAGGCTCAACTTTTAAGTTAGTATTTTTGTTTTTTTTAAAATTAGGTTTTGACTTATCTAAGCCTTCTTTTTTATCCTTTATCCCCCCTTTACTTATTCTTTTTCTTCTTCGTTTCTTCGAATCCTCTGAAGGATTTTCTTTTTTATCATTTTCAATAGATTTCAAGTCTACAGTCTCACCCGTTTTCTTAAGTCCAGAAAGTTTTTGGAATTTAGTCTCTATTTTATTCGATTTTTTATCTTTTTTCTCTCTTTCAAAATTTTCTGAATGTTCATTACTTTGATCTAATTTATTTTGCTCTTTTGGTTCCTTTAATTTTTGATTTTCATCATTCTTTTTTTTAGTTTCTTCTAGATTATCCTTGTTCTCAAGCATTTCTTTAGCCTCAATTTCTTTTCTTTTTTGAGTATTTATTTTATCTAGAACATCTTTTTCTGATTTATATACCTCAAATTCATCTGATAGTAAATCATAAACTTTCTGATCAATTTTTGTGGTTGGCCTAGCATCAATTTTAATTTCCTTGGAACTAAGGAATTCAACTGCTCTATCTAAAGAGATATTTAATTCTTTTAATACTTTATTTAACCTAATTGGTCCTGGCATATATATAATTTATAATCTAATCTTCAAATTCTTCTTTTAAAATTTTAAGGACATCCATTACGGTTTCTTCTTCAAGATCAGTTCTTTTAATTAGGTCTTCTGCTTCTAGTTCAAGAATACTCTTAGCTGTATCAAGGCCAACTTTTCTGAATTCCTCAATAACCCAATCATCAATCTCATCACTAAATTCTCTTAATTCAACATCCTCTTCAGCTCCTTCTCTATAAACATCAATTTCATATCCTGTTAATTTTCCAGCAAGTCTAATATTATATCCTCCTTTACCTATTGCTCTAGAGACTTCATCTGGATCGAGAAAAACTTGCACTCTTTTTTCCTCTTCATCGATTTTCAATGTATTTATTTTAGCTGGACTAAGAGCCCTAGTTATAAAAAGCTGAGTATTATTTGTATAATTTATTACATCAATATTTTCATTTCCAAGTTCTCTAACAATTCCATGAATTCTTGAACCTTTCATTCCAACACAAGCTCCAACAGGATCTATTCTATCATCATAAGAATCAACAGCTACTTTAGCTTTTTCTCCTGGAATTCTTACAGCTTTTTTAATTGTAATTAAACCGTCAAAAACTTCAGGTATTTCTTGCTCAAATAATTTTTCAAGAAATAGAGGCGAGGTTCTTGAAAAAACAATTCTAGGTTTATTACCTCGTAACTCAACACTTTCTATAACTCCTCTAACATTATCACCTTTTCTAAAAAAATCTTTTGGTATTTGTCTATCCTTAGGAAGGATTAATTCATTGCCATCATCATCAAGTAGAATAACTTCCCTGCTTCTAATATGATGTACTTCAGCAGTAAAAATTTCACCAACCCTATCTTTAAATTGATTATAAATATTATTACTATCATGTTCGAAAACCTTTGAAACAAGATTCTGTCTCAAACTTTGTATAGCTCTTCTACCTAAATCTATAAGTTTAAATTCTTCCGAAACTTCTTCACCAACTTCAAAATCAGGTTCAATTTTAATTGCATCTTTAAGCTCAATTTCTGCATTAGGATCTTCTACCTTTCCATCTTCAACAACAATCCTATTTCTCCAAATCTCAAGATCTCCTTTATCAGGGTTAATAATAATATCAAAATTTTCATCAGTACCAAATTGCTTTGTTAAAGTATTTCTAAATACTTCTTCAAGAATAACCATCAAAGTTACTCTATCAATAAATTTTTCGTCTTTAAATTCCGAAAACGATTCTATTAGTGCTATATTTTCCATAAAACTTTATTTAAAAAAAAAGAGGGACATAAAGTCGCCTCTGAAATTCTCAAAATGCTTCGCAAATGTATTAATAATTATCCATTTAACGAAATTGTTGGCCTACTAGGGATCGAACCTAGACTCTTCTGGACCAAAACCAGACGTGTTGCCAGTTACACCATAGGCCAATTAGTGCACAAATTTATATTAAAGTTTCCACTATTCAAATAAACTCTTCTTGTTTATTTAATAGGGAAAAGACTTATTGATATGATAATAATCTCTTTGGCAAACTCGACCCAACAACAGTAGTTATTAGGAATGTTATTATGAAATATAATCCAAACCCAAGAATAATATAAATACTATTCTCCAACAGAAGTTGTTCAAAGAAATATAAGATTAATCCCAGTCCAACTAGTGACCTTATAATCTCAAAAATCAAGCCCCACTTATAGCCATCCATCATAGAAGTAAATCCAAAAATTGTAGAAAAAATCAAGATCATATAAGCAGTTCGACTAAATAAATCTAAATCAGAAAAATTATATAGGAATAAGAATGACATTATATTTATACAAATAAATTGAAATATTGTCATCAGTTTATGTTTGAAATTATATTTTGGTGAATACTTTTTTTGACTATAAACATCAGCAACAGTTTCCCTAGGGAATTTTATCGAAACATCATTTGGCCTCCACCCTGTTGGCATAAACCATAGTTTTAATTTGTCATTCCAGTTTTTAGTATTCCAAGCATCTTGGATTAACCCCCATAAGTGAATAAAATTAATTAAAACAGGATTCCATGTTCTAACAGGTTTTAAAGTTCCAAATACACAAGGAACTTCTTCTAATTCTTCTTGAAAAGTTCCAAAAGCCCTATCCCAAACACAGAAGATTGCTCCCAAATTTTTATCTATATATTCAGGATTTATTGCATGATGAACTCTATGTTGTGATGGTGTTACAATTATATATTCTAGAAAACCTAATTTTCCAATGTGCCTTGTATGGTACCAAAATTGACCGAACAAATGTAAAGGTGCTATAATAGAAATCACTTTAGGAGGCACACCACATAAAGCTGCAGGTAACAAGAATAATATTCCTACACCTAAATTATTTGTAATACTTTGTCTTAAAGCACAAGCAAGATTGAATTCTTCGCTACTATGATGAATAACATGTTGATTCCAAAATACATTTACTGAGTGCTTTAAATAATGGTGACAGTAACTTGCAAAATCTATACAGATAAAAGCAACAAAATAGAGCAAAATACTTTCTTCAATAGAAAAAATCATTAGATATTCATACAAAAAGGAATAAGAAACAATAATAATTCCAAGCCCCAATAAATCATATAGTAAATTAGTTATACCAGATGACAAACTAGAAATAGTATCCATAAAATTATGTTTCTGATCATTAATCCAGTTTCCATAAAGAGCTTCAAGTAGAACCAAAACGAAAAAAATTGGTATTGCTATTAAAAGCATATTAGCATATGTATCCATAAATATTGGTAATTAACTTTATTTTTTTTACTTTTTAAAGCTAAATTAAAAAAATATGAGACACAAAAATTACATTAAGTTATTCGGATATTTACTGATTGGTTTTCTCTTAATAAATACTTCTGTCTATGGACAGAAAAAATCAAAGAAAAGCAGTCTTCAAACATATAGCTCAAGCCTTCATGAATCAGTTGAGTATAGAGAAATCGGGCCCTTTAGAGGTGGTAGATCAGCTGCAGTTGTAGGTGTTTCTGAAAATCCAGATTTATTCTATTTTGGGGCAACAGGCGGAGGTGTTTGGAAAACAACAAATGGTGGAGAAACTTGGAAAAATATTTCTGATGGTTTTTTTGGTGGAAGTATTGGATCTATAGCTATTGCAGAAAGTGATCCGAATATAATTTTTGTAGGAGGTGGTGAAGTAACCGTTAGAGGAAATGTGTCTTCAGGATATGGTGTTTGGAAAAGTGTAGATGCAGGTAAAACGTGGAAATCTTCTGGGTTACCTAATTCTAGACATATTCCAAGAATTGTAATTGATCCGAAAAACCCAGATATAGTATATGCTGCAGTCCTTGGGAATATATATAAATCTAGTGTTGATAGAGGGGTTTACAAAAGTATTGATGGAGGTAAAAGCTGGAAAAAAATACTTTTTTCAAATGAACATTCTGGAGCAGTTGAGCTAGTAATGGATCCTAATAATTCTAGAAACTTATACGCATCCACATGGAGAATGCAAAGAACTCCATATAGTCTTAGTAGTGGAGGTGAAGGTTCTGCATTATGGAAAAGTAATGATAGTGGAGAAACATGGAACAAACTAAATAATAATAAAGGGTTTCCTGATGGAACAATAGGTATTATTGGTGTTACTGTTTCACATGTTAATTCGGATAGAGTTTGGGCTATAATAGAAAATCAAGATAAGGGAGGGGTGTATAGATCTGATGATGCTGGTGAAACTTGGAGTTATCTTAATGATAGTAGATCTTTAAGACAAAGAGCTTGGTATTATTCAAAAATTTATGCTGATACTGAAGATATTGATGGTGTATATGTTATGAATGTTAGATATCATCATTCAACAGATGGTGGAAAAACATTTAAAGCAAATAATGCGCCTCATGGTGATCATCACGATTTATGGATTGCTCCAGAAGATAACCAAAGAATGGTTATTGCAGATGATGGTGGTGCTCAAGTTACATATGATGGGGGTAAATCATGGAGCACATATTATAATCAACCCACTGCTCAATATTACAGAGTTACAACAGACAATGCTTTCCCTTATAGGATATATGTTGCCCAGCAGGATAATTCAACTCAAAGGGTAGCTCATAGAAGTTTTGGGAGATATATAACTGAAAATGATTGGGAGCCAACTGCAGGTTCTGAGTCGGCTCATATTGCTGTTGATCCAACAAATAATGAAATTGTTTATGGCGGTAATTATCTAGGTTTCCTTAACAGATTAAACCATGACACAAAATCTTCTAGACCAATAAATGTTTGGCCAGAAAATACTTTAGGAGATGGTGTTGAAAAAATGAAATATAGATTTCAGTGGAACTTTCCCATAGTTTTCAGTAAGCATAACCCTAAAAGGTTATATACATTTTCAAATCATGTACATGTAACTGAAAATGAAGGTCAAAGTTGGGAGGTAATTAGTCCTGATCTAACTAGAAATGACCCTTCAAAATTAAAATCATCAGGAGGGCCGATTACAAAGGATAATACTGGTGTAGAATATTATGCAACAATATTTGCAGTTGATGAGTCACCAGTAAAAGAAGGATTAATGTGGGTTGGAAGTGATGATGGATTAATTCATATAACTAAAGATGGAGGAGAAACTTGGGAGAATATAACACCTAAAGGAATGCCTGATTGGATGATGATTAATAGTATAGATGCATCTCCATTTGATGAGGGTACCGCATATATTGCAGGAACAAGATATAAGCTTGGAGACTTTACACCATATCTGTATAGGACAAACAATTATGGAAAAAGTTGGAAACTTATTACAAATGGAATTGATTCAGAGCATTTTACTAGAGTACTTCGAGCTGATAAAGCCAAGAAAGGTTTGCTTTATTCTGGAACAGAAACTGGGATGTATATATCTTTTAACGATGGAAAAAGTTGGGAAAAGTTTCAAAAAAACCTTCCTATTGTTCCAATTACTGATCTAACTATTAAAGATAATAGTCTAATTGTTGCTACTCAAGGAAGAAGTCTTTGGATGATTGATGATCTTACAGTAATTCATCAACTTGATAAAAATGATTCTGAACATAAATTATATAAGCCAAAAGATGCATATAGAGTTAATGGTTCTGGTGGAAATAAATCATTAACTGCAGGGACTAATTTACCAAATGGAATTATTGTTCATTACTATATTCCAGAATATGATAAAGAAAATGATGAGATTACACTTAGCTTTCATTCAAAAGATGGTAAAGAAATTAAAAGTTATGGGACGCAGAATAAAGAGAATAAACTTGAAGTAAAAAAAGGGGGTAACAATTTTGTTTGGAATATGAGACATAAAGGAGCTGAAGTTCTAGATGGAATGATTCTTTGGGCAGTAAATTTTTCAGGAGCAAAAGCAATACCTGGAGAATATATTGTAAAACTTAACCATAATGATGTAGAAATATCAAAACCTTTTAATATAATTCAGAGTCCAATCTCTGAGGCTTCAATTGAAGACATGCAGCTACAGTTTGAGTTTATAAATGAAATAAATAGCCTTGTAGATAATGCTCATAAATCGATTAAAAAAATGAGATCTATATCAAAAAAACTTAAAAGATTTCAAGAAGATTATAAAGAAGTAGAATCTGCAAGAGTATTAATTGATGAGGCAAAAAGTATTGTTGAATCGTTTAATAAAATAGAGAACGAAATACATCAAACAAAAAGTAAGAGCAATCAAGATCCTCTTAACTTTGGGATTAAACTTAATAATAAACTTGGACACCTAAATGCTCTTGTATCAAGCACTGATTTTAGACCAACTGATCAGAGTGTTCTTGTTAAAGATGACTTAAGTCAAAAATTAAATGTTCAATTAAGTGAATTTGAAGAGATAATTTCTAAAAGAATTCCTGCATTTAACAAAGAATTTAAATCTTTAGGATTAGAATATCTAGTTGACTAGTTTTTTGTTTAATTTCGATCAAATATTTTTTCTAAGCAACGTTTATGACTGAAAGTCTTTTTAGAAGAGTAAATAATATAATTGGTTGGGGGGTATTTTGTATTGCTTTGTTAACCTATTCTCTTACAGTTGAACCAACAGCAAGTTACTGGGATGCAGGAGAGTACATATCAACATCTGCAAAACTTCAAGTTGGACATCCTCCTGGAGCTCCACTTTATCAAATGATGGGAGCTGTCTTCTCACTATTTGCTACAAGTCCTGAAAAAATTGCTTTAGCAGTGAATTTTCTTTCTGTTGTATCTAGTGCATTTGTGATTCTTTTCCTTTTCTGGTCCATTACTCTATTATTGAGAAAAATATATGATATAGGTGATAAGAAAAGCTCAATAAATATTTTTTTTAGTGCAATAATAGGATCTTTAGCCTATACCTTTTCTGATAGCTTTTGGTATAATGCTGTTGAATCAGAGGTGTATGCGCTTGCAATGTTTTTTCTTGCAGCAACATTTTGGCTAGGCCTTAGATGGGAAAAAGATTTTGATACCGAACGAGGTGACAAGTGGTTGGTTTTAATATCATTTATGATAGGGCTATCATTTGGTGTTCACTTTATGGCTATACTTACTATACCTGCAATTGGGATGATTTATTTTTTCAAAAAGTATAAAAAGATTACTATAAAGAATTTCTTACTGGCTAATGTAATTTCAGTTTCCATTCTACTATTTATTTTTAAATTACTTCTTCCCTCTACATTAGGATTTTTTGGTCAGCTTGAAGTGTTTTTTGTTAACTCAATTGGATTGCCATTTAACTCAGGAACTATAATTGCTGCAGTATTAGTTGTTGTATTTTTTTATAAAGCATTAAACTACTCTAAAAAAACTGGAAATGTGAATCTTAATACATCGATATTATGCACACTATTTATTTTTGTTGGGTTTTCTTCTTGGATGATGCTTCCGATTAGATCTAATGCAAATACAGTAATCAATGAAAATGCTCCTGCTGATGCTAGAACATTACTGGCATATTATAAACTCGAGCAATATCCAAAAACATATCTTTTTTATGGACCAATGTTTTCTGATATTTATGCACCACAAGATGAATCAAAGCCTTATATAGACGGAAAACCAAAGTATGAAAAAGACTATAATACTAAGAAATATATTATAGTTAACAACTGGGAAAATTCTGAGGTAAATTCTAACTCTAATCATAGAGGATTAATTCCTAGACTTTGGAGCTCAGAACATGCTGCAAATTATATGGATTTTACTAGTCCTCTTAACTTTGAAATATCTAATCAGTATAAAGATCAAGAGACTATAATTGAAAGAGTCAATAGTTTTAGAATAAGAGAACAGGAAGGAGAATTAACAGGAGAAGACTATAATGATTTCTTTAGAACTCTAGGTCCATATCTGGATATATCAAAGCCGAGTTTATTTGATAATTTGAATTTTCTATTTACATATCAGATAAACTATATGTACTGGAGATACTTTATGTGGAATTTTGTTGGAAAGCAAAATGATATTCAGGGAGACTATTCAAATATTTATGGAAATTGGTTAAGTGGATTAAATTTTATAGATAAGATAAGGCTAGGGAATCAAAGTAATTTAGATGATGATCAAAAAAATAATAAAGCAAGAAACACCTATTTCTTTCTACCATTTATTCTCGGCATAATTGGTCTACTCTATTCTTATAATAGAGATATTAAAACTTTTTGGACTTTATTATTATTGTTTTTATTCACTGGTTTGGCTCTAAAATTTTATTTAAATGAGAGGCCTTTCGAACCAAGAGAAAGAGATTATGCTTTAGTTGGATCCTTTTATGTTTTTTCAATCTGGATTGGATTTGGAATGTCTTCAATTTTAAATTTTTTTAGAAAACTAAAAAGCAAATATTTTGACTATGGACTATTTTTTTTATGTTTAATTTCAGTTCCAGCACTAATGGCTTTTGAGAACTGGGATGATCATGATAGGTCTGATAGATATACTGCGCAATCTATTGCTAGATCATACTTACAATCAATTGATGAGGATAAAGATGCAATGATTTTTACTATAGGAGATAATGACACATTTGCCCTTTGGTATGCCCAGGAAATTGAGGAATTTAGAACTGATGTTAGGACAATTAACACAAGTCTATTAGCAACAGATTGGTATATTGATCAAATGAAGAGGAAGGCCTATATATCTAGTCCTATACCTTCTCAAATGGAACATAAAAATTATGCATATGGTGTAAGAGATTATATTAGATATGAGAATCTACTTGATTCTGTTAGATGGGATATAAATGATTTTATGGACTGGGTATCTAGCGATCATCCAAGAACAAAATATAGAAACTTAATTGTTCAATCTGGAGGAGATATTACAAATTATCCTATAAACGCTCTTGAAACTGTCTTTTACCCAACAAACAAAATTAGAGTACCTGTTAATATAGATAATGTTATTAAAAGTGGTATTGTAAATGAAAGTGATAAAGATTTAATTGTCCCTTATATAGATATAGATCTTCCAGAATCAGTTTTAACAAAAAATCAAATTATGATGCTAGATATCCTAGCAAATAATGATTGGGAAAGACCTATATATTTTACTGGAGGAAGTTATGCTGATTCTGAATATATATGGATGAAAGAATATCTTCAATTAGATGGACTAGTATATAAATTAGTACCTATTAGAACTGAGATTGATAAAAACAATCCATATTTAATGGGTAGAGTTGATTCAGAATTAATGTTTGAAATAGTTAATAAATGGGCGTGGGGAAATTCAGATGGAAAAAATATTTATCATGACCCTGAAACTAGAAAAAATAGTATCTCTTTTAGAAGTAATATGTCAAGATTAGTCGAAGCTTTAATTATAGATAAGGAATATGATAAAGCTGAACATATTATTGACCTTGCTTTTGAAAAAATGCCAATTGAATTTTATGGATATTATAGTCTTTGGACTCCATTTGTAGATAGCTATTATAAAGTTGGAAACAATACTAAAGCATCTGAAATTATTGATAAGCTTTCAAATAAATACATTCAAAGACTAAAATATTTTGCGTCATTAGATATTTATTATCAATATAACCTCACTCAAGAAATTGTATCTGAAATTGAAAGATATCGTGATTTGATTGAGGTTGCTATTGAAAATCAAGATTATGATATAGCTTCAGATCAGATAACAAGTTTCCTTGAATCATCAGAACCTTTTAGTTATTTGTATGGTGAATTTGATTACTATCTTTCACTTATTGACTATGTAGAGGTCTTATACAAATCTGATGATTATAAAAACTCTAAAATGATAATATTGGAAATTAAAGAACAATTTGAGAAAAGATTATCTACATTTTCTAGCCTACCTGAAGACAGTCAGCTTTATTATATAGAAAATATCTCTTATGATATAAATAATTATCAAAACGCTATAAATCAAATAAAAAGATTCGACAACAATTTATCTGATTCTCTACAATCTGAATTTGATAATTTAATAGATAGAATGGTAGAATAAAAGCTACTGGATTTGCTTTTTAGTTTAATTGGTCTTTCATAAGGCTAATTAGAGTATTGGCATCTTGATCACCACTTTGTCTCCACACCATTTCTCCATATTTATAAATCATTAGTGTTGGAATAACTTTAACTCTTAGTGCCTCTGACAATTTTATGTTTTTCTCAGAATTTATTTTAATCACTTTTCCTTTATCACCAATAGCAGCTGCTACATCTTTTAAAACAGGATGCATTGAAGCAGACAATTCATCAAACTCACTAAAAAAAACAATCAATAGCGGCTTTTTCTCATCAAGTAATTCTCCAAATTTTGACATAAAAATTGGTTTTATTGGCGAAATTATAAATTTTTTTCCTTTAAATCCAAACTTATTCGACTCTATTTATCTGATTCATAAGTAATTTGAACTTCAAATTAAATCAATAAATGGCTTAATTTATTGTAAAAAGTATTCTTAATTATATAACTTTTGATTAACATTATTTTAATAGTAGAGTTTTAAATTTGACTGAAATTTATAGTTAAATTGGAAAGTATTTATATTTTAATAACTGGAATAATAGTTATACTGGCAATAAGTGACCTAATTGTTGGTGTTAGTAATGATGCTGTTAATTTTTTAAATTCAGCGGTTGGGTCAAAGGTTATTTCATTTAAAAATATAATGATTCTAGCCAGTTTTGGAGTTGCATTAGGGGCATTATCCTCTAGCGGAATGATGGAAATTGCTAGAAAAGGTATTTTTAATCCTGAGGTTTTCTTCTTTGATGAGATCATGATTATTTTTCTAGCTGTAATGATTACAGATATATTAATCCTAGATACATTTAACTATTGGGGAATACCCACATCAACCACTGTTTCAATTGTTTTTGAGCTTCTTGGGGCAGCTGTTATAATGTCTTTGATAAAGATTATTAGCTCAGACTCTTTATCTGATATAAATATCTTTATTAATACACAAAAAGCTTCACAAATTATTCTAGGAATTTTATTGTCTGTGTTTGTTGCATTTTCAATTGGAGCATTCATTCAATGGATTTCAAGACTTATATTAAGTTTCAACTTTGAAGAGAAAAGCCTATATCTAAATTCATTTGTTGGATCTTTATCATTCTCCTCAATTATAAATTTTATACTAATAAAAGGGATTAAAGGCTCTCCCTATTCTAAGGAGACATATGATATTCTAGGCGGTTTAACTATTAATAATTTTATAGATAGTAATATTGTTCAATTTTGGATTATCAGTTTATTTTTCTGGTATATTCTTTCTATCCTTTTAATAAAATTTTTTAGAATAGATATCTATAAAATAATTATTGGAATCGGTACATTTTCTCTTGCATTAGCTTTTGCTGGAAATGATCTGGTTAACTTTATTGGAGTTCCTATTGCGGCTTTGGAGTCATATAATGGTTGGGCTGCTTCTGGAATAAGTCCAAATGAATTTTCAATGAATATATTAGCAGAAAAAGTTCAACCTAAACCTATTTACCTATTTGTATCAGGTTTAATTATGGTGGTTACTATTTGGTACTCTTCAAAAGCAAAAAATGTTGTTAAAACTAGTCTTGATTTATCTAATCAAAATATTGTTGATGAGAGATTTAATTCAAATATAATTGGAGTTACTCTAGTAAATATAGGAAAGGGGTTAAATAATATCTTTATAAAATTAGCACCAAAGAGCTTACTAGTTCAAATAGATAAATCTTTTAACACAGAAAATGTAATGCAGTATACAAGCAGTCCTGATAGGCCATCATTTGATAAATTAAGGGCAAGTCTAAATCTTGTAATTGCTGCTATACTAATTTCAATTGCTACCTCCTATAAATTACCTCTATCCACTACTTATGTTACATTCATGGTTGCAATGGGAACATCACTTTCAGACAAAGCTTGGGGTAAAGAGAGTGCGGTATATAGAGTATCTGGAGTTGTTAATGTAATAGGTGGGTGGTTTTTTACTGCTTTTTCGGCATTTAGCTTATGTGGTTTCATTGTTTTTCTAATTCACATTGGAGGAACAATTGCAATTATTGCCATAATTATCGCTGCAGGTGCATTCATATACAGAAATCATATAATGTTTAAGAAAAAAGGGGATATAAAAATTTAGATTGCGAAGTTTAGTCTTCTCGTATACTATTATTATAATTAACTCTTCTTAGATTACCTTCAGACCACAAATACCATTTTCCGACTTTTTTCCCTTGATCATACTTCCCGAAAGATAGAGTCTTGTCTTGTTTATTATAACCTACCCAGTAACCGTGTAATTTATTATTTTTAATATAAACTTCATTAAGTTGATTAGCTTTATCTCCATAAATAACAATATCTTGCGCGATTTCTTTTTGGGGAACAACAATCTCTCCTTGAGCATTTAAGGTAGTAAAACTAAGCGCTAAAATTAAAATTAAATATCTCATAATATTAATTTACTAAGACTAAGTTAATAATAAATTAACATACATTCAACATTTACATAACATTAAATTAACATTGGAGTTTTATACTACTGATAATCAGTAAGTTATTTTATGACCCACACATCAAACAATCGTCATCTTCATTCTCCTTAGATTGAGATATGATTTGTTTTAGCTCTTCAGGTGTTAGTGGCTCTACAGCAACAGGCTTTTCTTTTGATTTTTTAGTTTTAGCTTTTTCAGTTCTGGTAATTTTAACTTCTTCTGTTGCTTCTATAGTCTCTAGTGCTTCTACTTCAACTGTTTCTTCTACTTCAGCTTTTTCTTTTTTCTCAAGTGTAAACTTAATTGCATCAACTGCAGATTTAGTTCTTAAATAATACATTCCTGTTTTAAGACCTGATTTCCAAGCATAAAAATGCATAGAAGTTAATTTTGACATTGTAGCACCTTCCATAAATAAGTTTAAAGATTGAGACTGATCAATAAAGTAGCCTCTATGTCTAGCCATATCAATAATATCTTTCATACTCATTTCCCAAACAGTTTTATATAATTCTTTTAATTCATCTGGAATTTGTTTAATATCTTGAATTGAACCATTAGATCTCATAAGCTCTTGCTTCATATCTTCATTCCATAGTCCTAGATCAACTAAATCTTTAAGTAAATGCTTATTAACGATTATAAACTCACCAGATAAAACTCTTCTAGTGTATAAATTAGAAGTATAAGGCTCAAAACACTCATTATTACCAAGAATTTGTGATGTACTTGCTGTTGGCATTGGCGCGACCAAAAGAGAATTTCTTACACCATGTTTTAAAACATCCTTTCTTAGTTTAGACCAATCCCATCTTCCACTTAACTCTTCATCTTTAATTCCCCACATGTTATGTTGAAATTCTCCATTTGAGATTGGAGATCCTTTGTAGGTTTTATATGGGCCATCCTTTTTTGACTCTTCAACAGAAGCTTTGAGGGCCGCAAAATATAAAGTTTCAAAAATCTCTTGATTTAATTCTTTTGCTTTTTCAGAAGTAAAAGGCAGTCTTAACTCAATAAAAGCATCTGCTAAACCTTGAACACCTAGACCTATAGGCCTATGTCTAAAGTTAGAGTTTTCTGCTTCCTTTACAGGATAATAATTTCTATCAATAACTTTATTTAAATTTTTAGTAACCCTAACAGTTACATCATATAATTTCTTATGGTTAAATTTCCCTTCTTCAACAAACATTGGAAGAGCAATTGATGCAAGATTACAAACAGCTATTTCATCCCTAGAAGTGTATTCCAATATCTCTGTACATAGGTTAGATGATCTTATTGTTCCTAGATTCTTTTGATTAGATTTTCTATTTGCAGAGTCCTTGTAAAGCATATAAGGAGTTCCTGTTTCAATTTGAGATTCCAAAATCTTTTCCCATAGCTCTCTTGCTTTTATCGTCTTTCTACCCTTAGACTTTTTTTCATATTTTAAATATAATTTATCAAACTCCTCACCGTGACAATCATATAACCCTGGACATTCATTTGGGCACATTAATGTCCACTCAGCATTTTCCTCAACTCTTTTCATAAAAAGATCTGGAATCCACATAGCATAAAATAGGTCTCTTGCTCTCATCTCTTCCTTTCCATGATTCTTCTTAAGATCAAGGAAATCAAAAATATCAGAATGCCATGGCTCGATATAAATAGCAAAAGAACCTTTTCTTTTTCCTCCACCTTGGTCAACATATCTTGCAGTATCATTAAAGACTCTTAACATAGGGACTATACCATTTGAAGTTCCATTTGTTCCAGAAATATATGAGCCTGTTGATCTAATATTATGAATTGATAGCCCAATACCTCCTGCAGATTGTGATATTTTTGCTGTTTGTTTTAATGTATCATAAATTCCATCTATACTGTCATCCTGCATAGTAAGTAAAAAACAAGAAGACATTTGTGGTTTAGGCGTTCCTGAATTAAATAAAGTTGGAGTAGCATGTGTAAAATACTTTTTTGACATTAACTCATATGTATCTATGACAGCTTCTAAATCATCTAAGTGTATTCCCACTGAAACCCTCATTAGCATATGCTGAGGTCTTTCAACAATTTGACCATTTATTTTTAAAAGGTAAGATCTCTCAAGAGTTTTAAAACCAAAATAATCATATCCAAAATCTCTGTTGTATATTATTTTTGAATCAAGCTCTTCTGCATTTTTTTTAATGACTTTATATACTTCATCTGAAATCAATGGAGCTTTTTTACCCGTTATAGGGTTTACATAATCATGTAAATCTTTCATTGTTTCTGAGAATGATTTTAATGTATTCTTATGTAGGTTAGAAACAGAAATTCTTGCGGCTAGTGAAGCATAATCAGGATGAGTTGTTGTCATTGTTGCTGCAATTTCTGCGGCAAGATTATCAAGCTCTGAAGTTGTTACACCATCATACAAACCTTCAATAACTCTCATAGCAACCCTAACAGGATCAACCAATGGATTAAAGCCATAGCAAAGCTTTTTAATCCTAGCCGTAATTTTATCAAACATTATCGGCTCTTTCCTCCCGTCTCTTTTTAATACATACATATTTCTTTCGTCTATTTAACTACATTCAAATTTTAAACAAGCTATTAAAATTCTTCGTCGAAACTAATCTTAGAATCATCCTTCTTCTCCTTATTAAGAACCCCTGCTTTTTGATATTCAGAAACTCTTTTCTCAAAGAAATTAGTTTTTCCCTGTAAATTTATCATATCCATAAAATCAAAAGGATTGGTAACATTAAATTCTTTTTCACATTGAAATTCTACTAAAAGTCTATCGGTTACAAATTCCAAATACTGAGTCATGAGCTTTGCATTCATTCCAATAAGACTAATAGGAAGTGATTCTGTTATAAATTCTCTTTCAATATTTAAAGCATCAATTAATATTTCTCTTATTCTTTCTTTTGGCACTTTATTTACAACATGCTCATTATGAAGATGAACTGCAAAATCACAATGCACTCCTTCATCTCTTGAAATAAGCTCATTTGAAAAAGTTAACCCTGGCATTACTCCTCTTTTCTTAAGCCAGAAAATTGAACAAAATGCACCTGAAAAAAAGATACCTTCAACACCTGCAAAAGCAATCAATCGTTCAGCAAAAGAATCTGATTCCACCCACTTTAATGCCCAATCAGCTTTCTTTTTAATGGCTGGAAAATTATCAATGGCTTTAAATAATATATCTTTTTCCTTCTCATCCTTAACATAAGTATCAATTAAAAGAGAATAAGTTTCAGAATGAATATTTTCCATCATTATTTGAAAGCCATAAAAGAATTTCGCTTCAGAATATTGAACTTCATTGACAAAATTTTCTGCAAGATTTTCATTAACTATTCCATCAGATGCAGCAAAAAAAGCTAGTATGTGTTTTATGAAATATCTCTCATCATCATTAAGCTTAGTTTTCCAATCTGTTAAATCTTGGTGAAGGTCTATTTCTTCAGCAGTCCAAAAACTTGCCTCACACTTCTTATACCACTCCCAAATATCATGATGCTCTATTGGAAAAATCACAAACCTGTTTTTATTTTCTTGTAAAATTGGTTCTGGTTTCATGATTTTTTTTTAAGTATTATTTAAAATTATTCTGATTATCAAATATTTAAAATTATGATGAGAATTGAAAGAGTAAAGTACAGATAATTGCATAAAGTTTTTAACAATAAAAAAAGAATATGATAATTATTCAATTTTTCATTTTATTTTTACACGATAAAAAAAATTGGTACAAAAAAATTGTCACAAAGAGTTAAAAAATATGAGCTTAATATTTTTTACTAAGAAAGAAAAACTTTTTTTTATTTAAAAAATTGATAAATCAAAATGGAAAAAATTGAAAAAATTATATTGTTTTTAACAATTTTAGTAGTTCTATTTAATTTAACACAAATAAATGTCTTCAATTTGATGGAAGAAAAAAACAAGATAGCATTAATTTGTTTCATCCTTTCAATCTGCACATTAATATTAATTCTATTAAATCGGATTTCAAAAAAAATAAGAGATAAGAATAAATAAATTCTATATTGAAACAAAACAAGTTTCAACCCCAGCTTTCTCCAAAAATTCTAGACCAGAAGTGTCTCTATATTTTTTATTATAAACTACCCTTTTTATACCTGACTGAAAAATTAACTTACAACATTCCTTACAAGGAGAGAGAGTGATATAAAGCGTTGCTCCATTAGTTGATTGAGTTGACGAGGAAACCTTTGCAATAGCATTTGCTTCAGCATGAAGAACATACCATTTTGTATAACCCTCATCATCTTCACAGAAATTTTCAAATCCTGTAGGTGTACCATTATATCCATCTGAAATTATCATCTTGTCTTTAACGATAAGAGCTCCAACTTTTCTCCTTTTACAATATGATAATTCCCCCCACTCAAGAGCCATCTTTAAATATGCCTTATCATATTTTTTCTGTTTATCTTTCATTAAAACCTAAACAATAAAAACAATAACTATTAGTTTTTAAATATAATCTATTATATACAAAATTTTTAGTTTCTTATTATATTTGTTGCAAATAAAAAATTATGTATCCTGAAGAAATTGTCAAACCTATGAAGTTAGAACTTATAGAGTCTGGCTTTAATGATCTTAAAACAACAGAAGAAGTTGAATCTGCAATTAATAAAAATGGAACAACACTTTTAGTTGTTAATTCTGTTTGTGGTTGCGCTGCAAAAAATGCAAGACCTGGCATAGTTCTATCATTACAAAACAAAAAAATTCCTGATAATCTTTGTACTGTATTTGCTGGTTTTGACATTGAGGCAACAGAGACTGCAAGATCGAAGATGCTACCATTTCCTCCATCCTCTCCTAGTATAGCTCTTTTTAAAAATGGTAATTTAATCCATATGATTGAAAGGCATCATATTGAAGGTAGAGATGCGAAAATGATATCTTCAAATTTGATTTCAGCCTATAATGAATACTGTTAATTATTTTGGTAGAGAAATAGTAAACTTCGTTCCTTTTTTTGGTTTAGACTTATAAGATATTTTTCCCCTATGAGAGTTGATAATATTTTTTACAATCCCAAGCCCTAGACCCATACCATCTGTCTTAGTGGTAAATTTTGGTTCAAATATTTTTTCCTTGTTTTCTTCCAACACTCCAAGCCCATTATCTGATACTATGATCTTTATGCTATTTGTTGAATCACTAATTTCAATGTTAATATTTGGGTCCCTATCAGAAGGTATAGCCTGAATACTATTTTTAATAAGATTAGTCATAACCCTTATCCATTGTTCTTTATCATGTTTGATTACAATACTTTCCTTTGAAGATTTAAAGTTTATATTATTTTGTTCAAAAATTTCAACCACTTTTTTAGTTGTATCAACTATATCATATTTCTCTAGCTGTGTCTTTGGTAAAGTAGCAAAATCTGAAAATGAGGTTGCTACACTACTCATGGTATCAATTTGTTCTATTAGTGTATCACAAAAATCATTTAGTTTATTTTTTTCTTCTTTGCTTTCTAAAGAACTAGTCTTTTGGAAACTTTGTACTGTTAGTCTCATTGGAGTTAATGGATTTTTTATTTCATGTGCTACTTGTCTTGCCATCTCCTGCCATGCTTGCTCTCTTTCATTCTTTGCAAGTTTTTCAGCACTATCTTCAAGGTCATCAATCATTTTATTATATGAATTAACCAAACTATCAATTTCTTTAGTTGCATTTTTTAATAAGATTTTTTCATTCTTTTTTAATAAACCTGTTTGATTAATCTTTAGTCTAATTGTCTCAATAGACCTAGTAACATATCTTGAAATAAAATATGCTAAAACAATTGCAACTACTAACATTATAAAATATATCTGATAAAGTGTAATTAAAAAAACGTTTAATTCACTTTCCGCAAAAGAAACATCTTGGAAATAGGGAAAGAATAAAATTGCATATTTATTCCCAAAGCTATCCTTTAGGACAGTATAAGAAGAGTGAAATTTTCCAACATCTGTTGAGTTTTCTTTAGTTATCTTGCCCCCCTCAAGAGAGATAAGCATTTCAGCAAAATCTTTATCTAGGGAATAATTATTTGAGATTATCTCAAGAGGCAAATAAGAATAATAAAGAGGTTTTCCATCAGTTTTAAAGATAGAGTACTCTACATTATGAATTTTAGTTATTTCCTCAAAATCCATTTTATGATTATCCCACTTATCATAATTAAATGTTAGATCATGCTTATTAACCAGATAATTAATTTGCTTCGTTAATTGAGTCTCTTTTCGATCTTGTCTATATGTATTATACTGCTCAGATTCAGTCGTATATTGGTAATAAGTAGACCCCAAAATTAATAGAGTTGCAGTAAAAACTAGCAAAATCATTGAGATAAATATTCTGAGTCTCAATGACATTTTATTTTGCAGTATACTCATTTTGATTTTCTATGAAATTAGCTAAAAAAAATCAAATCGACAATATTAAAAAAGCACTGAAAACTTAAATTGCTTAAATTAGCATATAAAACCTTAATAGATGGATGTTGGTTCTATACTAATTATACTTCCTGTATTAATAATTTTTTCTTATTTGTTTGATATTCTGGCAATAAGAACAAAATTTCCATCAGTTATACTATTAGTTTTAACCGGCATAATTGCAAGGTTTATTTCGTCATACTACGGCTTGGATAACTTTGAGTTTCTAAATACCCTAGTACCCGTTCTAGGAACAATTGGGCTTATCTTAATAGTACTTGAAGCAGCTTTAGAGTTAGATATTAAAAAAGAAAAGATTCAGATAATAACTAAAGGCTTTATGGCAGCATTAATTATACTATTAATTAATATTGTTTTAGTTAGCTTGTTTTTTGAAAAAGTTATTGGCTTACCTAACCCAACATCTGTAATATATGCAATACCACTTTCTATAATTAGTAGTGCAGTGGCTATTCCAAGTGCATCGGGTTTAATAAATAAGAATAAAGAATTTGTTGTTTATGAATCAACATTTTCTGATATACTTGGAATTATGATATTTTATTATTCTATAAGACAGGTTGAAAAAGGAGAAGCACTTATTGGCCTTGATCCAATATTAACACTTTTTGGTCAAATAGTCTTAATCATTATACTTTCTTTAGCAATAACTTATCTTTTGTTTCAATTAATACAGAGAATAGAACATCATGTTAAGTTTTTTTTGATTTTAGCTCTTCTAATTTTGTCCTATGAAATTGGAAAAGAAATCCTTAAACTACCATCATTAGTTTTAATATTCATATTTGGAATTTTTCTTGGGAACTTTTCTAACCTTATTCCTGAAAGATTTAAAAAGTATGTAAAAACAGAAAAAGTTGGTAAAGATGATCTTCATGAGTTTAATCTTCTTACAGCTGAGTCTACCTTCTTGGTTAGAACCTTTTTCTTTTTATTTTTTGGATTCTCCATCCCTCTTGAAAGTTTTATAGAATTGGAACCATATATAATTGGGGCTACAGTATTACTGATAATGTATGGGGTAAGATATTTCTACTTAGCTTTCACTGACAAAGATGAAGAATCAAAACCTCTATTGTATTTCTCTCCAAGAGGATTAATAACTATTCTTCTTTTTTTAAGTATAGCAGATTATAATATTGAAAAAAGTAGTATTATTGATGAAAATGTTCTTCTAGTAGTGATAATTGCCTCAATGCTAATAATGATTCAAGGCTCAATAACTAGAAAAAGTAAGGAAGAGAAAAATAAAGATCTTGGAGAACAATCTTTATCAAAAATCGTTGATGAACAGATAGAGTAATAATGAAGTATTTTAAAAAAATATTTATTGTAGCTGTAGTTTTATTCTCACTTATATACACTTTTGATCTAAATTATTTAATTAAGGGGGTTAGAGTAGTATATCTAAATGGATATACAACAGTCTTTATTGATGATAATGAATATTTTGATACTGTTCAAGTTGAAACATCTGATACACCTGAACCATGGCCACAACATATTAATTATAATAAGAGGAACCTTTCTAATTCATTTGATGATTTTAATTCTGAAATGGAAACAGCAGCTTTTTTAGTATTTAAAAATGACAGTATAATTACTGAAAAATATTATAATGGATATGATGAAAATTCAGTAATTAATTCTTTCTCAATTGTTAAAACGCTTATCTCAGTTAGTATAGCTAAAGCTATTGAGCAAGGATATATAAAAGGTCTTGAACAAAAAGTAATTGATTTTATACCTGAATTAAAAGGTGAATTTGCTAATGAAGTAACAGTTGAAGACCTTATTTCTATGCAATCTGGAATGAAGTGGGTAGAGCCATCATTAAATCCATTTAGCGTTATAGCTAAAACATATTTTATTAATGATATTAACAAGCTTATGCTTGAACAACCTTATATAAATCAACCCGGTATTAATTTTCATTATTCAAGTGGAAACACTCAGGTACTTGCTATTGTAATTGAAAGAGCAACAGGGCAAAAAATTACAGACTACTTTTCAGAAAACTTTTGGAAAAAAATGAATGCTGAAAAAGATGCAATATGGCAGCTTGACAGTTATGAAAGTGGAAATGCTAAAGCTTTTTGTTGCTTTTCTACAAATGCAAGAGACTTATCTAGAATGGGAAAACTATACATAAATAATGGGAGTTGGAATGGAGAACAATTAGTAAGTGAGGACTATATTAAAAACTCTCTAACACCTAGAGATACTCTAATTTATGGTCTAGGAGTTTGGATGACAAATTATAGAGGGCATGAAATTGGAATGATGCGTGGACATCTAGGTCAATATATTATGTTTATTCCTGAAAAAAATATTATAATATCACGGTTCGGCAGAAAGTATATAGATAAAGGAATAATTGAAATTACTGAAGATACTTACGTATATATTGATGAAGCCTTAAGAATTACGGATAATTAAATTCTAAGTTCTAATGCAACAGGGCAGTGATCAGAATGAACTGCCTCAGGAATTAAATAGGCATTTTCTATATTTTTTTCAAGAGATTTAGATACCATATTGTAATCTATTCGCCAACCTTTATTATTTTTTCTAGCTCCTGATCTATAGCTCCACCAACTATATGAATGAGGAGATTTGTCAATAAACCTAAATGAGTCAATAAATGAATCCCCTATGAAAGATGTCAACCAATCTCTTTCTTCTGGAAGAAACCCTGAAACAGTTTTATTTCTAACCGGATCATGAATATCAATTTCTTTATGACAGATATTATAATCTCCTGAAATAATTAGATTTGGGATTCTCTTGTTTAAATCATAAATGTATTTTCTAAAATCATCCATAAAAGCAAACTTTAATCCAAGACGTTCAATATTAGTGCCTGACGGGAGGTATAAGCTAATGACAGAAAAGTTTTTAAAATCTGCTCTAATAACTCTTCCTTCGTTATCCATATAGTCAATTCCTGTTCCATACTCGACATGCAAAGGTTTAGTCTTTGAAAAAATTGCCACACCGCTATATCCTTTTTTTTCTGCTGAATACCAAAAGTGATTATACCCAACTTCTTGAATTAAATTTGTTTCAACCTGATCTTTATTTGCCTTTGTTTCTTGAACACAAATGATATCAGGATTTTCATACCCTAACCAGTCTAATAAACCTTTTTTAATAGCTGCTCTAATACCATTAACATTATAGCTTATTATTTTCAATTAGTAAGAAGATTGTTTATTGTCAACTCGTCTTTAACAATATTGATCAGGTCATCCTTATTTATTCTTTTCTGTTCCATAGAATCTCTATCTCTTAAAGTAAACGTGTTATCTTCAAGGGTCTGATGATCAATAGTAATACAATAAGGAGTACCAATTGCATCCTGCCTTCTATACCTTCTTCCAATTGCATCTTTCTCATCATAAGAAAGATTTACCTCTGAGCTAAATTCATTCATTAATTCATTTGCTATCTCTGGTAAACCATCTTTTTTAAGTAATGGTAGGACTGCAATTTTAATTGGTGCGATTTGTTTAGGGATTTTAAGAACAACTCTAGAAGATCCATCTTTAAGCTTTTCATTAAGATAAGAGCTCGATAACACAGAAAGAAACATTCTATCTAAACCAATAGAAGTTTCAATAACATATGGTGTGTAGCTTTCATTTTTTTCAGTATCAAAATATTGAATTTTTTTTCCTGATAGTTTCTCATGACTTTTTAAATCAAAATCTGTTCTAGAATGTATCCCTTCCAATTCTTTAAATCCAAAAGGAAAATTAAATTCAATATCAGAAGCTGCATCTGCATAATGAGCAAGTTTTTCATGATCATGGAATCTATATTTAGTTTTTTCAAACCCTAAACTAAGATGCCATTGCATTCTTTTATCTTTCCAATGCTTATACCATTGATCTTGAGTCCCTGGCTTTATAAAAAATTGCATTTCCATCTGCTCAAATTCTCGCATTCTAAAAATAAATTGTCTAGCAACAATTTCATTTCTAAATGCCTTTCCAGTTTGTGCAATTCCAAATGGAATCTTCATTCTTGAGGTCTTTTGTAAGGTTAAATAATTCAGGAAGATACCTTGGGCTGTCTCTGGCCTTAGATATAATTCCATGTTTGAATCACTCGAAGCTCCTAAATTAGTTTTAAACATTAAATTAAATTGTCTTACTTCAGTCCAATTAGATGTTCCAGAGACTGGACACTTAATCTCTAATTCTTTAATTAAATTTTCAATTTCCTTTAGATTATTCTTTTTAAATCCATCTGCCATTCTTTCGTTAATAGATTTAATTCTAGCATTTAATTCCAATACCCTTTGATTAGTAGTAATAAATTCATTTTCATCAAACTTGTCCCCAAATTTTTTCTTAGCCTTTAAAACTTCTTTGTTAAGTTTATTTTTTTGCTTCCCAATGTAATCTTCAATTAATACATCAGCTCTATATCTTTTTTTTGAATCCTTATTGTCAATTAAAGGATCATTAAATGCTTCAACATGTCCTGAAGCAACCCATGTTTTAGGATGTGCAAAAATTGCAGAATCAACTCCTATAATATTCTGATTTAACTGAACCATTGATTTCCACCAATATTCCCTAATATTATTCTTTAGCAATACTCCATTATGACCATAATCATAAACAGCATTTAATCCCTCATATATTTCACTTGATGGAATAACAAATCCATATTCTTTTGAATGAGAAATAACTTTTTTTAAAGAGTCACCGTCTTCCATGATTATGTAAAAATAGTTCTTTTTATATTTTAAATATGTTAATTTGTAAATCAATTAGTTGAATGAAATATTCTTTATACATAATGGCAATGGTATTAATAGCTAGTTGTGCTAGAAGATCTAGCCCTACTGGTGGAGAAAAAGATTCAATTCCTCCAGTATTAATTGCTGCCAACCCAAAAATAAATAGCGTTAATTTTAATACGGATGAAATTAGATTAACATTTAATGAATGGGTAAAACTAGAAGATCTAGATAAGCAGCTTATAATTTCTCCTCCTCTTGAAAAGAAAAAATACGAAATTAAACCTCTAAGTGGAATAACGAAAAAAATATTTATAAATTTTATTGATTCACTTCAAGAAAACACTACCTACACAATTAATTTTGGGAATAGTATTTTAGACAACAATGAGGGAAATAAGATGAACTTCTTTAATTACACATTTTCTACAGGACCAACTCTTGACTCATTATTTTTAAAAGGGAATGTTGAAGATGCTTTTGATCTTGAAACCGATCAATATTTATCACTTCAACTATATAAAATTGATAGCACTTATAATGACTCCATTATTTTTAATAGTCAGCCAACATACCTGTCAAACACTCTGGACTCTACAACATATAGGTTTAAGAATTTAAGAGAGGGAAGATATATTTTAATTGCATTAAAAGATGTAGGTGATGATTATATATTTAACCCACTATATGATAAAATTGGATACTATGATTCTATAGTTTCACTACCTAAAGACTCAATAATTAACCTTCGATTGTTTAAAGAGGAGACATCTATAGTTTGGGATAGACCTCACTTTATAAATAGTGAAAAGATCGGTTTTGGATATTATGGAAAATTAGATTTAGATAAAATTTCTCTAGCATCTAAAATACCGGATAGTGTTGAATATCTTTTTACTAAAGAGAAAAATAAAGACACAATAAATTTTTGGTTATCAAGAAATAGTTTAGACTCACTTGAATTTAAACTAAAAGAAATTGATACAATAAAAACCCTGACCGTTAAATTTGATCGTTCAAAAGATTCACTAATTGACTCATTAGAGATGACAAAAATTACTGAGTCTGTAATAGGCTTAAAGGAAATTTTTAAATTGTCCTCTAACCTACCAATAAGAGAAATTTCTGATTCACTGATTTTTATAAGGAATATTGATTCAGTTCTAATCCCTTTCAAGTCATCTATAAATAATAATTTAGATGAAATCACTCTTGATTTTGAGGTTAAGCCTCAAGATGATTATTCAATATATATATTACCTAATGCAATTGTTGATCTTAAAGGGGGGACTAATGATACTTTAGATTATAAAACTGTATCTCAATCACTTGAAGATTATGGAAATGTTTACTTAAATGTTATAAGAGATAATGAATCTGAATATATTCTTCAAATGCTTAACTCTAATAATGAAATTGTCAGGAAATATAATAGCATAATTAATGATGGTTTATATAACTTTGAACTAATAAAACCCGGAAAATATATTTTCAGAATGATTAAAGACAATAATGGGAATAAAAAATGGGATACTGGAAATTACCTTAAAAAAATTCAGCCTGAAGAGGTTTATTATTCAAATTTTGAGCTAGATATTAGAGCAAATTGGGACTTTAATGAGACATTTAATTTAAATGAGGTTAAAATAGATTCAATT
>CAYTIE010000002.1:0-11944 GCA_964437815.1 uncultured Flavobacteriaceae bacterium | reverse complement strand
TTAATTTAAATGAGGTTAAAATAGATTCAATTCAATAAAATAATAAGGATAATTCTTTTCAAGAATTCTTGATGTTTAATTTAAGATTTTAAAGGAGGGAATTTCTTCTTTTTTTTGCCAAATATTTTACGTCTCAAAATAGTTAAAGGGTCATAATATCTATCAACCACTCGTTCCTTGAGTGGAATAATTCCATTATCAGTAATATTAATGTTTTCAGGGCAAACAACGGTACAACATTTCGTAATGTTACACATTCCTGAACCAAATTCTTTTTTTAATTCCGGAATTCTATCATTTATATCTAAGGGATGCATTTCAAGACTAGCCACACGAATCATAAATCGGGGGCCAACAAACTCGTCTTTTTTATCATGGTCACGAAGTACGTGACATACATTTTGACATAAATAACACTCTATGCATTTTCGAAACTCCTGAACTCTATCAACATCTTTCTGATACATAACATAGCCCTTTTCTGTTTTACGTTCCGAAGCAAGTTTAACAGGTTTTATTCTTTTATTTTGATTATAATTCCATGAAACATCAGTAACCAAATCTTTAATAACAGGAAAGGTTTTCATTGGAGTAATTCTAATGGTCTCATCTTTTTTATATTCATTCATTCTTGTCATACAAGATAGCTTTGGCTTACCGTTAATTTCCATACTACAAGAGCCACATTTTCCTGCTTTGCAATTCCATCGAACTCCCAAATCATTAGCCTGTTCTGCTTGAATCTTGTGAATAACATCAAGCACAACCATTCCTTCCTTGACCTCTGTCTCAAAGTTGACCAGTTGCCCATTTTTATTATCACCCCTATAGATTTGAAATTTGCGTGTTGTCATTCTTTATTGATTCCTTTCAAAATTAAGCTTTATAAATTATTTGTTCATTTTCTTTCTTCTATAATTTCATTTTCAAGATCTTCAATAGAGGATTCTGCAATGCGAATCAATTCTGAATTTGCGCTTGGTCGCTCTACTTTATTTAATTGCATTTTACCATCATCTCCTTTTTTAGAAATTATATTGTAATTAAGCCATTCTTTTTGTTCGCCAGGAAAATCAGCTCTGGTATGTGCTCCTCTGCTTTCTTCGCGAAATTTTGCAGCTCTTGCTACTGCTTCTGCTGTAATTAATAAGTTACGTAGTCCTAATGCTTCATGCCAACCAGGATTAAATTGACTTGTTCCTTTTGCTTTTACAGATTTGTATTCCTCTTTGATTTTTTCTATTTCATCTATTCCTTTTTCAAGCTGATCTTTTGTTCGAATAATCCCAACATTAGCTTGCATATTTTGCTCCAGCTGCTCATGCAAAAGATATGGATTAGCACCTGATTTACGGTTTAAAATCTCTGTTGCCTTTCGAATTATTGTTTTGACTTGATCTTCATCAAAGTCTGAATGCTTTACATTTTGTTTTGCAAATTCAGCTGCATTTTTACCTGCTAGATAACCAAAGACCAAAAGATCTGACAAAGAGTTTCCGCCCAAGCGATTAGCTCCATGCATTCCTGCTGCACATTCTCCACATGCAAATAATCCTGGAACAGAGCTCATGGTTGTATTGGCATCCACGCGAATTCCACCCATAAAATAATGACATGTAGGACCTACTTCCATAGCTTCTTTGGTAATGTCTAATTCTGCCAAAGTCTTAAATTGATGATACATGGAAGGCAACTTCTTTTTTATATCTTCTGCTGATCGTTGTGTAGCAATATTAAGATAGGCTCCTCCATGTGTTGAACCTCTTCCAGCCTTCACCTCTTCATTAATTGCCCTAGCTACGACATCTCTGGTTAATAGTTCTGGAGGACGTCTAGCATTGGGGTCTCCAGCTAACCATCTTGCTGCTTCTTCTTCGGTATCTGCAGTTTCTGAACGGAAGCGTTCAGGAATATAATTAAACATAAATCTTGTTCCTTCACTATTTAAGAGGACTCCTCCTTCTCCTCTAACACTTTCAGTAACCAAAACACCTTTCACTGATAATGGCCACATCATTCCAGTGGGATGAAACTGATTGAATTCTAAATCCATGAGTTCTGCTCCTGCCTCATAAGCCAACGCATAACCATCTCCAGTATATTCCCAAGAATTTGATGTAACATCCCATGCTTTACCTCCTCCTCCCGTGGCGAATATGATGGATTTTGCTTTAAAAAGAACAAAAGTTCCAGTTTCCCTCCACATACAAACTACACCTATCACTTTACCCTTTTCGTTTTTAAGTAAATCCAAGGCCGTACATTCCATATAAGTCTCAATTCCTTGGTGAATCCCATGGTCTTGCAAAGTACGAATCATTTCCAATCCGGTACGATCTCCAACATGTGCTAATCTAGGATATCTATGACCACCAAAATTTCTTTGATTTATTAAACCTTTTTTAGTGCGATCAAATACCGCTCCCCATTCTTCAAGAAGGCGAACACGTTCCGGTGCAAGTTTAGCATGAAGTTCAGCCATTCGCCAATCGTTAAGAAATTTTCCGCCACGCATTGTATCCCTAAAATGAATTTTCCAATGATCACGTTCGTCAACATTTCCCAATGCAGCGGCCATTCCTCCTTCAGCCATAACGGTATGTGCTTTACCTAAAAGTGATTTCATCACAATACCAGTGCTAACTCCATGGTTTGAAGCTTCAATAGCAGCGCTTAGCCCAGCTCCACCAGCTCCTACAATTAGAACATCATGCTCAACGGTTTTAATTTCAGATATATCTAACATAAATTATTTCTTTAAAAATTCCATGTATTAGGGTCGTTAATATATCCCATTGAGACCATTCGAATATAAAAATCGGCTACCATTATCCAAACTAAACTAATCCATGCAAATAACTCATGACGACGGTTGAACCAACCAACAAACGTTTCGTTTTTATGAGCTATATTACCTCCCAACCCACAGGAATAACAATCCCTGCTTCCACCTATAAGGTGTCGGATAGAGTGACAACCTAACATATAACTGGCTAATAAAATGGGGTTTCCCAATAAAAGTATACTTCCAAGGCCAATACCAAATTCCCCACCTCTAAAAAACGATAAATATGCATCATAAAAAAAGATAAAAACATATATTGATGCAAAGTACATTGTATAGCGATGTATATTTTGAACAACCATAAGTCCTGTTTCTCCTTTATATCCTTTTTTTCGTTTACGTGGTAAAGCACCAACAGCACAAGCTGGTGGTGTTCCAGAGAATGCTCTGTAGTATGCTTTTCTATAGTAATAACAAGTAAATCTAAAGATTCCAGGAACTGCCAAAATCAATAACGACGGAGAGGGAGGAATCCAACTAGGCCACCAAGTAGGCCAGGGTCCAAAAATGGAATGGTACATTGGTGCAGCCCCTTCAACACCTTCTTTAATAAAAAGAGGTGGTGAATAAAAAGGAGCGAGATATCCCCCAAACCCTTCTTGCCCGGCACTGTACCAATAAAAGTCAGCTTGCCAAGCAGACCAAAGTCCATAAACCACAAAACCAGTTAGTCCAAAAACCACTAGGGATGGATACAGCCACCAATTATCCTTACGTAAAGTTGTTGTAAATCCTTTGTCGTGAATGGCAAAAGAGGTAGTTGTAGACATTAAAAAATTTTATTTAGAATATTGTTTTTGAAATAACAAATATACTTCAAGGAATTAAAAAAAACTATTTTATTTTAAATTCCTTCTCGGCAGTTTTTTTATTTAGACTAATCAGCATATTATTCGAACCTTTTTTTCTAAATAGACAAATGATTATAAAGACAGATTCAAATTAAATCTTTGCTTTTAAAAATAACTTCATATTAATACTTAGCAGGTTTATTTTTAGTTATTGTTTTAAGGATAAAATCTCTCAAATCTTGATTAGATTTTTTTAAATCCTCACGTCTTAAATACATCATATGTCCGCTTTCATATCCCTTAAATGTAAATCTATCTATTAATTTACCACTAGGATCAACTTGTTGAATTGTATACTTAGCTGCAGAAAATGTAGTTGCTCCATCATAATAACCAGACTGAATGAGAACATTTAAAAAAGGGTTTTCAGCTAAAGCTTCTCTAAAGTTCCTTCTTATTCTCAGATTATCAGAGTTCCATGGTCTAACAGATAATTCACCTCTTGCCCATGTATTATATTTAATATCAGTTTCAAATTTTAACACTTCTTTTATATAGGAGTTAACAGCAGGAGTAAATGCATGATCCCATGCGCTCATTTCAGGAGCATATTCAAAATTATTACCTGAATCTTTACTATCAATGCCTTTATATCTGGAATCTAACCTTCCAATTGTAAATCCTTCATCTCTTAAAAGTTCTTTCCAAAAGAAGCTTGTCGAAATATTCAAATTATTTTTAATTATTTCATCATATTTAATTCCCGTTAAAATTTCAATTTTTTCAGCCACTTCTTTTTTTGTTTTATGATCAATAAACCCACCCATAGCCAAAGCAGGTAACAATTCATTATATGCAAATTCTTCAGAAATTTTAATAACTTCATGCAAACTTTTATTTTGAAATTCTGAGTTTAGTTTATTGTGATACCATGCAGTTGCAGTAAAATATGGAAAATCTACAGTAGGTAAAATAATCCCTCCTGACTCATAATCTAATTCATAGTCAGCAGGCGAAACCAATACAACTCCATTTAAATACATCCATTGATTTTGTTGAAGTTCATGTGCGAGCCCCATTACTCTTACACCACCATAACTCTCACCTACAAGATACTTTGGAGATTTCCATCTATTTGATCTATTAACAAAAGTAGTTATCCACTCTGCTAAATATTTTGCGTCTTGATTTACACCAAAGAATTTACTTGTTGCCTCTTTTTTTGACATTTTTTTAAGAATTCTAGAGTAACCTATGTTTATTGGATTGACAAAAACAATATCTGCAACATCAAGTATTGAATATGGATTAGATTTATATCCATATGGCTGTATAGGATATCCTTCATCATCAATTATCAAATTATATGGCCCCGTATACCCCATATGCATCCATATTGATGCAGATCCTGGGCCACCATTAAATGAAAATATTAATGGCCTATTTGAAGTATCATCAATATCAGTTCTCTTATAATATGTATAGTGTAAGGTTGCTATTACTTCTCCATCAACATCCCAAATAGGTTGAGTACCAATTTGAGCAGAGTAATTAACTTTTTTATTTAATATGATTGTTGAATGTTTTGTTACTTTTGAAGTATCCGCAGTTATAGTTCTTTCTTGGGAATAAACCCCAAAAAAGATTAGCATTGTTGTTAAAATTAAAAAATTGTTTTTCATAGTATATTTATTTATATAATTTAGTCTTGACTTCAATATCTTCATACTTTAATTGCTCTTTATGTAAAGAAGATTTAATTAGAATAACTATTTTATTTTAAATTCCTTCTCAATAGAATTATTATTAACAGTAATTAATAATTTATATGAACCCTTGGCTAAGTAATGGGAATTATCAACAGACTCTTTTAAATCATTCTTATCATATCTTAAGTTATAGTTAATATAATTTAGGCCTTTATCTAGTATCCCATCATTTAAGTGAACCTGTTTACCATCATTAGACTTTATTGAAAGTCTATAATCAATTCTATTTTTTGAAAATATAACAATATTCATATTTGGTGTAACATAGTTACCCCATCTGCCCCACTTAGTTCCCCAACTATTTGAACGCTTGACATCTTTAATATCATAAACATAGAGATCTTGATTTAATATCTCTGAATTCAATTTTTGTATGTTTTCTAATTCTGCTAAATAAATTGATCTACCATGAGTACCAACCAATAAATGATTCATTTCTTTTTGAATTACAAGGTCATGAACTGATGCAGAATTTAGTCCCTTTGTAAAAGGCTCCCAAAATTTTCCTTTATTTAATGAAATATATACCCCGTGATCATTTCCAACATAAAGAATGTCTTTATTTACATTATCTTCAATTATTACATTAACGGGAGAAAATGGCAAATTAGAATTTATTGGATTCCATGATTTACCATAATCTTGACTCATATATACATAAGGAGTAAAATCATCCCATCTATATCCATTCATTGAGACGTATATGGTCCCTTTATCATGGTTAGAAGCATATACTTTACTTACCCATAAGTCCTGAGGTAAATTGTCTGATATTCTTGACCAAGATGATCCTCCATTTTTTGTAACATGAATTAAGCCATCATCTGTGCCAACATAAATTAAACCAAAGTTAAACTGTGATTCAGAAATTGTTGTTATAGTTCCATAAGGCACATTTCCAGGCTTACCTCCCTTTGTTAAGTCAGTAGAGATATTTTCCCATTTATTTCCTCCGTTAAATGACCTATGAAGAATATTACTCCCCAGATACAAAATATCTTGATTATGAGTAGATAAGAGAATTGGAGTTTGCCAATTAAACCTATAAGGGGACTCCCCCAATTTATGTCTTGGCTTTATGTAAGTTCTTTTATTACTGTCTAAGTCTAGCCTAAAATAAGATCCAAATTGCGATCCGGTATAAACAATATTTGGCTTATTTCTATCAATCTGAACTTCCATTCCATCTCCTCCGAGTATCATTTTCCAAGGATAAGATCCAGACATTTCCCATCTCTTATTTTCAATTGAATTATGTGGTCCCATCCAAACACCATTATCTTGAAGTCCTCCATATACATTATATGGCTTTTGATAATCAACATTAATAGAATAAAATTGTCCTACTTCAGTGGAATTATTTTTTATCCAGTTTTTGCCATCATCATAAGTGATATTAACACCTCCATCATTACCATTTATTAGATGGCCTCGTTTGTTTGGATTAACCCATAAATCATGATGATCTGCATGAACATTTTCTTTACCAATACGATAAAAAGTTTTTCCTCCATCATCTGAAGTTAATATTGGCACCCCATATGTATAAATTTTATCACTATCATTTGGATCAACATGAACTTTACCAAAATAGTATCCATAAGTATTATATACACCATCAAGATGCATTTTATGAGTCTTAGACCATGTTTTGCCTCCATTATCACTTCTATAAATCTCTGCTCCAATTATTGGAGTATCAAACATTACAGAGTTAGCATCAACTAGATATTTATATAAGTCTGATGGCTTGATTTTATTTTTATTCATATCAGATTTCACAGATTTAGCTGTATACTCAGCTGGAAACCTGTTTGCTCTTAAAAACCTATTAAGGTCTTTGTTTTTAATCTTATTGAATTGTTTGACTGACATACTTTCAAATGATTCTTTAGTAAGCTCATTTGACTGGTTCTTACTTGATGTTTCTTTTCTAAAAAATTGACTATCATGTACAGCATATATTATATTTTTATCAAATACTGCAATTCCAATTCTTCCAACTCCTTCTCCTCTAGGGAAACCACTTTTATCTGTTGTTACTAAATCCCAAGTTAACCCTGCATCTATACTTTTATAAATACCCGATGATACACCATCTTCATCAAAATTCCATGCTTTTCGATCTTTTTCCCATGATGTGGCATACATTACATTGAAATCTCCTGGAGTATAAGACATATCAATAATACCTGTCCTTTCATTTAAATACAATGTTTTATTCCAACTTTCACCCCCGTCTATTGATACATAAACACCTCTATTTTTACTATTTGAATATAAATGACCTGTTACTCCTACAATTATATGATTTCCATCATTAGGGTTAACAAGTATTTTTCCAATATGGTGACTACCATGCAACCCTACATTTTTCCAATTTGAACCATCTGAGTTAGTTTTTAAAATTCCAATTCCAGAATAAGAAGACCTTGATGCATTATTTTCACCTGTCCCTACCCATAAAGTTCCATTTTCCCAATCCATTGTTATTTCTCCAATATTTTGGGTTGGCCATTCCTCCGATATTGAATTAAAGCTAGTACCATTATTTTCTGTATGCCATACACCACCTGAGGCATATGCAACATAGAATTCAGAAGGATCATTTGGATTAACTTCAAGTGCCACAACACGTCCACTCATTATAGTTGGACCAATATTTTTAAAATTAATGTTCTTAACTCTTGAATTTTGAATGAGCTCATCTTTTATTTGATAAGCTTCTACAATCTTTGATTCTTCTGTTGGATTAGGTTGACCAATTACTAATGAGCTAAATATCAAACAGTTTAGGAGGTTAAAGTTTCTCATAATTCTTATTTTGCACTTAAATTATAAACATTATTATAATTTTCAAGATATTTAAGCTAAATTTTTAATTAATAATGAGATACAAGCCACTTTCATCTGAATTCTATAAAAAAAATAGAGAAAATTTTATGTCTATGATGAAAGGAGAAAGTATAGCAGTTTTTAACTCAAATGACATATATCCAGTTAGCGCTGATACAGAATTACCTTTCGAACAACATCGAGATATTTTCTATTTATCAGGGATTGACCAGGAAGAAACTATATTGATACTTTTCCCTCATGCAAAAGACAAAAAATGGAGAGAAATTCTTTTTATTAGGAAATCTGATGAACATACCAAAATATGGGAAGGTGAGAAATTAAATAAGAAACAAGCAAAAAAGATATCTGGTATTGATAATATTCAATGGGTAGAGAATTTTAAAGATATTTTTCATAAGGTTTCCATGGAATCTAAAAGATTTTATTTTAATAAAAATGAACATTATAGAGCTAAAATAGTAGTTGAAACAAGAGAAGACAGGTTTATCAAATGGGCTGAAAAAGAGTATCCTTCTCATTCAGTTTCTAGAAGCAACCCAATCCTTCAAAGACTAAGATCGATTAAGGATAATGAAGAAATAGATAGAATACAGCATGCCTGTAATATTACTATGAAAGGATTTGAACGAGTGTTAAAATTTATAAAACCAGGTGTTTGGGAATTTGAAATTGAAGCAGAGCTAATCCATGAATTTATAAATAATTCATCTAAAGGATTTGCGTATTCTCCTATTATAGCTAGCGGTAATGACAATAATATTCTTCATTATACTAAAAATAACAAGCAATGTATAAATGGAGATTTAATCCTAATGGATGTTGCGGCAGAATATGGGAATTACTCGAGTGATATGACAAGAACAGTTCCTGTTTCTGGAATATTCTCAAAAAGACAAAAACAAATCTATAATTCAGTTTTAAATGTAAAGAATCATGCTACAAAACTTTTAAAACCTGGAAATGTATGGAAGGATTTTCATTATCAAGTTGGAGAAATCATGACCAAAGAGCTTCTAGATATTGGTCTTTTAGATAAGGTTGATATAAAGAATCAAAATAAAGAAAGTCCTGCATATAAAAAGTATTTTATGCATGGAACATCTCATCATCTTGGACTGGACACTCATGATTATGGTCTACTCGATGATCCTTTTGAAGCAAATATGGTTTTCACTGTTGAACCTGGAATATACCTCCCTGAAGAAGGCTTTGGTGTTAGATTAGAAGATGATGTCGTAATACAAGAAAGTGGGAATCCTATTAATCTAATGAAAGATATTCCTATTGAAGCTGAACATATTGAGGAGTTAATGAATAAATAAATTAGTTTAAAAACTCTTTCTTTAAAATTTTAATATCAACAATTAATTGATCTATAGACTCTATGTCAGTTCCATCATAAAAGCCCCTTATCCTTCTTTTGGGATCAATTAATACAAAGTTTTCAGTATGAATCATATCAAAGAATCTAGATTCATCAACATCTTCAGCTACCAGATATGATTTTCTTGCTAGATTATAAATTTCTTCTTTATCTCCAGTTACAAGATTCCATTTAGTGTCAATTATACCTTTTTCTATAGCATATTTTTTTAGCACTTCTTTGGTATCTATTTCAGGAGTAACAGTATGTGACAACAGATAGACTTGATTATCATTTTTATATTGATCCTGAAGAATAATCATATTTTCTTTCATAATTGGACAGATCGCTTGACATGTAGTAAAGAAAAAATCAGCAACATATATTTTATCTCTATAATTTTCATTTGTTATTTCTTGACCATTTTGATTAATTAGTTTAAAATCTTTAATCTTATGGAACCTTTTAATATGTTGAACTGTACTATCTACTAATTTAAAACTAACCATATTGGGCTGGTAAATTGGGAGTTTTTTTTCTGGTTTTAACACATTATAGAATAGTAATATTGAAGCAATAGACACTATTGACATTGATAAAATAAGTACTCTATATCTCTTGATCATTATTAATGACAAATATACTTCAAGGAATTAAAAAAATATTAAATTTGCATGTCAAAATTACTACATGGAGGTATTTTTAATCAAAGCATTACAACTTATATTATCACTAGCTATTCTTGTAGTTCTGCATGAACTTGGCCATTTTATTCCTGCAAAAATTTTTAAAACCAGAGTAGAAAAGTTTTATTTATTCTTTGATGTAAAGTTTTCTTTATTTAAGAAAAAAATTGGAGAGACAGTATATGGTATTGGTTGGTTGCCATTAGGTGGATATGTTAAAATAGCAGGAATGATTGATGAAAGTTTTGATAAAGAGCAAATGAGCAAACCTCCTCAACCCTGGGAATTTAGATCAAAACCCACATGGCAAAGATTGATTATAATGCTTGGCGGTGTTACAGTTAATCTTATAGTTGGGTTTGCATTATATATGATGATCTTGTTTGTATGGGGAAAAGATTATGTTCCTCAGGAAAATATACCTGATGGGTTTGACCCATCGCCAGTTGCTTTAGAAATTGGTTTTGAGCAAGGAGACAGACTAATTGATGTTGATGGAAAACCTTTAGAAAATGTTTTGGAGATAAATAGAAATTTATTTCTTAGACCTGTAGAATATGTTACTGTTTCTAGATCTGATGGCAATATTGACAAAATCAATATCCCTGAAGGCTTTGGAAATAAAATGTTTAAAAGTGGACAATATAGGCCATTAACTCCTTTAGTAAGCGCAACTATAGATTCTGTCTTTGGATCTCCTGCTATTGATGCTGGAATTAATTCTGGTGATAAAATAATAAAAGTAAATTCTGATGATATAAACACATGGCAAGAATTTATAAGTTGGATTGAAAATAATGATGATAATCTCATAAATGTTACTCTTCAAAGAGAAAATAGTATTTATGAAACTCCTATTGAAAGAAACGATGATGGAACAATTGGTGTTTCACTTAGCACTACTGGAATTGAAGTAGTACATAGAGACCTTAGTCTAACTGAAAGTATAGTAGAAGGTTTTGATTATGGTTATTGGACACTTTATGATTATGTCTCACAATTTCAATTTGTTTTCACTAAAGAAGGTGCTTCTCAGCTTGGAGGATTTGGAACTATTGGAAGTTTATTCCCTGCTAAATGGGATTGGAGAAATTTTTGGTCTACTACAGCTCTAATATCTATTATTCTAGCTTTTATGAATGTTCTCCCAATACCTGCTCTTGATGGTGGCCATGTTATGTTTCTTTGTTATGAAATGGTAACTGGAAGAAAGCCTAGTGATAAGTTCCTAGAATATGCTCAAGTTATAGGATTCTTCTTATTGATAGCATTAGTTCTTTATGCTAATGGGAATGATCTATTTAGATGGATAAGTGGGTCCTGATTTTCTGAACTAAAAGAGAAGAATAGCATTTGATTTATAACCTTCCAGTATTTGATATGAGCATTAATTGAATTATATTTGCCGACTATATTCCTCCTTAGCTCAGTTGGTTAGAGCATCTGACTGTTAATCAGAGGGTCCTAGGTTCGAGTCCTAGAGGGGGAGCGTTTAGTAACTGCTACATTACACTAACAAACATAAGCCTTCACCTACTGAGGGCTTTTTTCTTTTCTATAAAAGTAAATGGATGTTAAATAAACGATAGGAGTCATTAAAATCCAACTTGACTGTGATTGTAAGGTAATTG
>CAYTIE010000001.1:37467-83581 GCA_964437815.1 uncultured Flavobacteriaceae bacterium | reverse complement strand
GTTTCAGAAGAAAAGCCTAAGAAAAAGACCACAGCAAAAAAGACCACAGCAAAAAAGGCCACAGCAAAAAAGGCCACAGCAAAAAAGACCACAGCAAAGAAGGCTCCAGCAAAAAAAACAGCTGTAAAAAAATAATTTCATAATTTTATTTACTAGATTTACCTAAAACATCTTTGATGTCATCAAAACCTAATACACCTAAGGGAACAAGGGATTTTTCTTCTGACCAAATAGTAAAAAGAAACTATATTCTAAAAATTCTAGTAGATTCATTCAAGTATTTTAATTACTCTGAAATACAAACTCCATCATTTGAAAACTTAGATACATTAATTGGACAATATGAAGATGATCAGGATGGTCAAATGTTTAAAATCATCTCATCCGGTGAAAAAATGAAAAGAGCAGATATTGATTCTCTTAATAAAGGAGAATTAATTAAATTCTCTAACTCAATTTCTGATAAAGCTTTAAGATATGACCTAACAGTCCCCCTAGCAAGATATGTATCACAGAATCTAAATAATATTAATTTTCCATTTAAAAGATATCAAACTCAACTGGTATGGAGAGCTGAGAGGCCTCAAAGGGGAAGATATAGAGAATTTCTTCAATGCGATGTTGATGTAGTAGGGGAGAGCAGCTATCTTCATGTAGTTGAAAGTATCCAATTATGTGACATGGTTTTTGATAAATTAGGTTTTAAAAATCTTAAGTTGAGGATTAATGATAGAAGAATATTAGAATCTTTATCTAAGACTGCCGGTATAGAAAATTTTATTGAATTTGCTATCATTATTGATAAATTGGACAAAATAGGATTAGAGGAAGTAATAAAACTACTTAAAGATAAAGGTGCGAATGAAGATTCAATTAATAATTTAAAAGATTTCTTCTCACTAAGTGAATCACCTAAGAAGAAAATTGAAAAAATTATAGGTAGCTTTGAATCAAACATATTTGATGAATTATCAAGTATCATCTCTGCACTTTCAAAAATTAAACTAAAAGTTTTAGAAATAGATTTTGACTTATCATTAGCTAGAGGAATAAACTACTATACGGGTATAGTTTTAGAAGTATCTTCACCTGATAATTCACCTATTGGATCAATTGCTGGTGGAGGTAGATATGATAACTTAATCCAGGAGGTAGGAAAAAATATTAATTTAAGTGGCTTTGGCCTATCTTTTGGATTTGACAGGATCTATTTGATTTTAGAGGAATTAAATCTTTTTCCTGATACTATAGATGATCAAAAGACTTTTCTTTTTCTAAATTTTGATAACAATATATCAGAAGAAATATTAAATTCTATAACAAATCTTAGATATCAAGGAATTATTTGTGAATTGTACCCATCAAATGTTAAGATTAAAAAGCAGCTTGATTATGCAAATAAAAAGAATTTTGATTTTGTAGTTTTAATTGGAGAGGATGAGATAAAAAATGATTCATTTGTATTGAAAAATATGAGCTCAGGTGAACAGAACTCCTATAAAATGAATACTATAGAAGATCAGATTAAAAAACTTATTTAAAAATTTTATCAAAAGGTTTGTAAAGCAAACTTAATATTTTTGAATTTTTAATTTCATCAAAATCACTGTCTACCCCATAAATAATATCTTTTTTATCTAATTCTGTATAAGTTCCAAATATTCTATCCCAAATAGAAAATATGTTTCCATAATTAGAATCAGTATAAGGGAGTTCAAAATGATGATGGACTTTATGCATATCAGGAGAAACGATAATATAACTTATAATTTTATCTAATCTTCTGGGTAGAGAGATATTTGCATGATTAAATTGAGACAAAATAACAGATAGAGATTGATACATTAATACTAGCCCAATAGGAGCTCCAGAAACAATAATTGCTACAAATGTAAATACAAATCTAATTACACTTTCGATTGGATGGTGTCTGTTGGCTGTTGTTGTATCTACATTATGATCTGTATGATGAACAGAATGTATATACCATAATGGTTTAATTTGATGTTGAAATAGGTGTGACAAATAGGCTCCAATTAGATCTAGGATTAAAAGACCTATAATTATTTTTAAAGTAATATTTAATTCGATATAATTTAAAACCCCAAATTCATTCTCAAATGACCAATCTGAAGCATAAACTAATAAAAAAGCAAATAGAAAATTTACTAATACTGTTGTAAGAGTAAAGAAAAAGTTTGGAATTGAATGTTTCCACTTATTGTAACTAAGATTCCTTAATGGAATTACTCCTTCTATTATCCAAAAAAATGTTATTCCAGATATTAGAATTAAAGATCTGGATGTTGAAGAAATATTCTCAAAAATTAATAATAATTCTTCCATTAAAAGTTAATTATCCTCATTACCATCTCTATTTGGAACCCTTAGACTAGGCCATTTCATCCTCTCTCCTGTCCTAGGGTCAATAGGCATTACTCTTCTAGTTCTTGGCATTAATTCATCTTCTTCACTTGCTAAATATGTAAGGATTGCAATTAATATTACATTTGACCTTACATCATCAAATACAATTTTGTCATAGGTGTCTCTATTTGTATGCCATGTATAATGATATTTACTATATCCTCCATAAGAAAAGTCTAATGAACTCAAATTAAATCCGGGAACTCCTGAAGCAACAAAATTTCTCCAGTCTGAGGATCCTCCAGCTGGAACTGTTCTTCCATCTTTTTCATAGCTATATCTAGGAATTGGAACTCCAGGGAAGGTTGTTTCAATCTCATCTTTTATGTCAGAAGGAACATGCTCTAACCATTCACCAATAAATCTATATGCTTCAGTGAATCCATGACCATTAATTTTTGCGACTCTTCCTGTCCCATTGTCTTGATTAAATAAAGCTTGAAGATTATTAACTATCTCAGGATGATCTTCTACAAATGCACTTGAACCATTTAATCCCTGTTCTTCTGCTCCCCAATGAGCTGCAATTATAGTTCTTTTTGGGTTTGGATATATTTTTTTAAGTATTCTCATTACTTCCATCATTGTAATTGTTCCTGTCCCATTATCTGTTGCCCCTGTTGCTCCTCCAGTTGAATCTAGGTGAGCAGACAAAATAACATATTCATTAGGTTTTTCTACTCCTTCAATTCTTCCTAAAGAATTATAAGTCGGTACTTTACCTAATTCTTTAGATTGAACGTTAACATTGACGATTGGATTTTGACCACTTTCAGCCAATCGATATAGTAAACCATAATCTTCTAGACTTATATCAACAGTTGGCGTTTCTGGGCTTATACCAAATGCACCAGGGCTAAATATAATATTTGTACCAAAACCTTCAGACCAGTAACTGGTAATAAATGATGCAGGTTTTGCATTTTCAATTGCTTTAATCATATCAAAAAAACCATAACCAGTTTTCCTTAACTGTCTCCCAAAAGTAGATTGATTTTCCATTCTCAACTCTCTAATATTATCTAATGTTTCTGGTTTAGCCCATCTTTCAATGTCATGGTCAGGTCTACCTGAAATTTCAGCTGGCATAAACATTATATGTTTGCCTTTTATTGTTTTTAACCAATTTTCAAAAGCTTCCTTTGATTCAGTCTGCATTATTGTTACCTCTGCTTTATCTCCATTCTTTTTAGTGCTTGCACTCCATGATAATTGTTGACCCTCAAGAGATTTTACCCATGGTGATAACATATCAATGTGACTAATACCTCTTTCCCAGCCCCTCCATTGCCCAAATTGTTCATTTTCAGAATTAATATTCCAACTTTGATATTTATTAACTACCCATTCATGAGCTTGTAACATTTGTGGTGTCCCAGTTAATCGTGTTCCAATTTGATCCATTAATTCATGAGCAAGAATTTCAAGTTGGGAGTTCTTATTTGCTTCTTTAACAATTTCATCTATTTTTTCAAGTTTTGATTGTGAAAAAGTAAAGCTTGTAAATAGTAATAATAGGAGTAATAGTCTAGTTTTCATGATATTATTTTTTTTAGGTTTTTAAAGATACTAAATATTGATAAAGTATTATTTTTTATCTTTAAGCATAAACTATTATTATGAGATTAACCAATTATTTATTAGCAGCCCTATTAATATTTAGCGTAAATGTTTTTGCTCAAACAGACTCAGATAAAGACAAAAAGAAAAAAGCTAAAGAAAATAAAAACCTACCACTTAAGCCAGAAAGATTTTATGAATTAAAAACAGATACTGGTACATGGATGTCACTTGATATTAGTCCAGATGGTCAAAAAATTGTTTTTGATTTACTAGGAGATATTTATATAATGCCAATCACTGGAGGTAAAGCAAATAGAGTTACGAAAGGCATGGCATTTGATACAAACCCAAGATTTTCTCCTGATGGAAAGTCTTTGGTATATACTAGTGATGCTAGTGGGGGAAATAATATATGGATCAGAGATCTTGAGACAAATGATTCTACCCAGATAACAAAAGAAAAAGATTTACAAACAGCATTTGCAGATTGGACTCAAGATGGGGATTATATTATAACTGCTAAAGGAAGAAGAAATTTAAAACTTCATATGTACCATAAAGATGGTGGATCTGGAATAAAATTAATTGATAAACCTTCATCAATAAAAATTACTCAGCCAATGGTAGGGAATAATGATCGTTATATATGGTATGCTCATAGAACAAGTTCTTGGCAATACAATGCTAGATTTCCACAATATCAGATTTCAAAATTTGATAGAGAAACAGGAGAAATCAAAAGAGAAACTTCAAGATTTGGTTCAGCATTTACTCCAACATTATCTCCTGATGGAAAATGGCTTGTTTATGGAACAAGGTATGAAGATAAAACAGCTTTGAGGATTAGAGATTTAAAAACTGGTAATGAAAGATGGCTTGCTTATCCAGTTCAAAAAGATGATCAAGAGTCACAGGCTACAATGGGAGTATTGCCTAATATGTCCTTTACTCCTGATAGTCAGAATTTAATTGCTTCTTATGGAGGAAAAATTAATAACATACCTATAAATGGAGGAGCGGCATCAATTATTCCATTTGAAGTTGATGAAAAGGTAGAATTAGGGCCTCAGTTAAAATTTGATTACCCTATTTCTGATTCCAAAGAAATGGAGGCAACTCAAATAAGAGATGCTACAGTTTCTCCTGATAAAAATCATATTGCATTCACAGCTTTAAACAAGTTATATGTTATGAATCTTGAATCAAATAAAATGATGAGACTCACTAGTTTTGGAGATGACGTTATTGAGGCTATGCCTACTTGGAGTCCTGATGGAAAAGAGATAGCTTTTGTAACATGGGATAATAAAGCGGGGGGTGCAATTTATAAAAAAAGAGCAGATGGTAAAAGGAATGCTATATTGTTAACCGCTGATATGACAGGAAAAAAATCGGGTGTATTCATGAATCCAAAATGGAATTTTGAAGGTGATAAAATTGTTTTTCTTATTGGTGACGAGAGAAGTTACAAGGATAGTTATGGACCTTATGCTTTTCAATCTAATGAAAAAATTATGTGGGTATCTTCAAAAGGAGGTAAACTTAATTTTATTGATGATTCAAAAGGAAGAGAATATCCTCACTTTGTAAAAGGAAAAGATAGGATATATCTTTTTCATTATAGTGATGGACTTGTCTCAATTAAATGGGATGGAACAGATCAGAAGAAGATATTAAAAGTAACAGGGACTACTCCATATGGCTCTGGAGACACAAAAACTCCCTCAAGAGCAGAGATGATTCTGATTTCACCAGATGGAAAAACAGGTTTAGCAAAAGTTGTAAATAACATATATAGTTTTACAATTCCATATTCAGGAATAGAATCTTTAAAAATTTCTTTGTCAAACCCTAAGTTTTCATCTTTTCCAGCAAGGAAGTTAACAAAGATTGGGAGTGAGTTTCCTTCTTGGAGTAATGATTCAGGATCTATTTATTGGTCTATAGGTAAATCATTCTCAACCTATAATCTTTCTGAAGCTGATGAATTTGATAAAAAGAAAAAGGAAGAAGATAAAGAAAAGACTGAAGAAGAAAAGAAAAAGGATGAGATAGCAGAGCAAGTTGCTAAAGTTAATCCAGAATTGGCTGGCGAGCTTTCAGAAGATGAAGATAAGGATGAAGAAGAATTTAAACCAGAAGAGATAGATATAAATGTTAAGCTAGAAAGAGATATTCCAAAAAGCACTATACTTCTTCAAAATGCAAAAATCATTACAATGAATGGTGATGAAATTATTGAAAATGGTGATATCCTTATTAAAAATAATAGAATTGTGAATGTTAAAGAAGGTGAAATTCAAATTGAAAATGAAGATATAACTATAATGGATTTAAGCGGTAAAGTAATTATGCCTGGATATATAGATACTCATGCACATATGAGACCAAGTTGGACTCTTCATAAATTTCAACCATTTTCGTATGCAGCCAATCTAGCTTATGGGGTTACCACTACTAGAGATCCGCAAACCGGAACAACTGATGTTCTCACATATAGTGATATGGTTGATACTGGAAAAATTTTAGGGCCAAGAATATATTCAACAGGACCTGGAGTTGGTTATTGGGGCTATAATGTTAAAAGTTTAGATGAAGCTAAAGATGTTTTGAAACAATATTCTAAATATTATAATACAAAATCAATTAAAATGTATGTTGCAGGAAATAGACAGCAAAGGCAGTGGATATTAATGGCGGCAAAAGAACAAAAGATAATGCCTACAACAGAAGGTAGTCTTAACATTAGATTGAATATTGCTTCTACTATAGATGGTTATCCTGGTCAAGAGCATAATCATCCAATTTATCCAGTTTATAAAGATTATATTGGATTAACAGCATTTTCAAAAAGAGCTTATACTCCAACACTTTTAGTTACATACGGGGGACCTTGGGCAGAGAATTATTATTATGCTACTGAGGATGTTCATGGAGATGAAAAGTTAAATTTTTTCACTCCAAAAGAAGAAGTTGATTCAAAATCTAGAAGAAGAAATGTAGGATGGTTTATGGATGAAGAATATACTTTTCCAGAACTTGCGGAATTTGTTAAAGATTTGGTTGAGGCTGGAGGTATTTCAGGAGTTGGATCTCATGGTCAACTTCAAGGTTTAGGTTATCATTGGGAACTTTGGAGTATGGCTGCAGGTGGTATTTCAAATCATGATATGCTTAAAGTTGCTACAATAATAGGGGCATATGCTATTGGACTTGATAAGGAAATTGGTTCAATTGAGAAGGGGAAATTAGCGGATTTAGTAATCTTAGATAATGATCCACTTGAAAATATAAGGAATACAAATTCAGTTGATTTAATAATGAAAAATGGAAGACTATATGATGGGGATAATTTAAATGAGATCTATCCATTAAAAAGGAAGTCCTCTAATTTCGATTGGCAACAAAATAGGCCTGATTCATTACCAGGTATAAATGAATAATTATGAAAAGAATAACTATACTATTAATATTATTTTTTAACTCCATTTTTTCTCAAGATTATTATTTTGAAAAATATAATCCATTTAATGAAGAAATAAAGTCACCAGAACAGTTCTTAGGTTATCCTATTGGTGATATGCATACTCGTCATGATCTTATAGTGTCATATCTAGAGTATCTTTCAGAAGTTTCTGATAAGGCTGATATGTTTAGCTATGGAAAAACTCATGAAGGCAGAAAACTTGTGTACCTAATTGTTAGCAGCCCGGATAAAATTGCAGATATTGATAATATTAGAAAATCACATATATCATACATTGATCCTGATGACAAAAATTATACTGAGGTTGGAAAACCTAAGAATTTCCCTATAATTATAAATCTTGCATATAATGTTCATGGAAATGAGCCTTCAAGTTCTGAAGCAGCTCTTCTAACTGCATATACACTTGTAAGTTCAGAATCTGATGAAGTTGCAAGTTATCTTAAAAATTCAATTGTATTAATTGATCCTACTATAAACCCTGATGGACGTGACAGACATACTCAATGGGTTAATAGTTATAAGGGTTCACCACTTGTCGATGATCCACAAGATGCTGAGCATAACGAATACTGGCCTGGTGGTAGAACAAATCATTATTGGTTTGACTTAAATAGAGATCTTTTGCTTGGTATAAATCCTGAGAGTAGAGGAAAATTAGGATTTCATCATAGTTGGTATCCCAACATTACAATAGATTTTCATGAGATGGGATCAAATAGTACATATTTCTTTGTTCCATGGAAAACCCATGCAGCTAAGGATCCTGTAATACCTCAAGAAAATTATGAATACTTTGAAACACTTTTTGGAAATTACTTTGCAAAAGGGCTTGATGAAATTGGTTCTCTTTATTTTTCTAAAGAAGCTTTTGACAAAACTTATCCAGGATATGGATCATCGTATGCAGATCTCCTTGGAGGAATAGGAATGCTATTTGAACAGGCTAGTTCAAGAGGTCATAAACAGGAAACTCAATTTGGAGAAATTACATTCCCATTTACTATTAGAAACCAGTTTGTCTCTGGAATGACAACAGTTAAAGCATCAGTTGAATTAAAAGAGGAACTTAAAGAGTATCAAAGAAGATTTTTTAGGTCAGCATTAAATGAATCATCAAAGAAGAAAATTAAAGGTTATTCATTTGACCTTGGAAAAGACAAAAACAAGACGAAAGCATTCATTGATAAATTAATGCTCCATAATCTAAAAGTTATTAGAAAAAATAATAATTTTTATGTTCCAACTAAACAAAAACACTACAGAATCGTAAGATCTATTTTTGAAACAAATACTGAATTTAGAGATAGTGTTTTTTACGATGCTTCCTCTTGGTCAATTGCTAATTTTTATGATATTGATTATTCTTCAACTACCAAAGATATTTCTGGTTTACCGGTAGATAATTTAGATAATTTATTTGAAGTAAATGAAGTTAAAATGTCTAATTATTCGTATATAATTAATTCAATAGATTATAATGTGCCAGCAATTATTAATAGTCTAGTACAGGATGATATTATTGTATCCTCGGCGTTTAAGCCTTTTAAAATTAAAACTTCTGATGGTCTTAAATCATTTGATTATGGTTCTATTGTAATACCTGTTTCTGTTCAAAAAATTAAACCAACAGAATTATTTAAGAAATTAAGAAATGTTCAGCAACAATTTAATGTCAGTATTTACTCAACTTCATCAGGCTTAAGTTCAGCAGGAATTGATTTGGGAAGTAGATATGTTTCACCACTTAAAAAACAAAAAGCAATGATGTTGATAGGGTCAGGAACTAGGTCCTATGAAGCAGGAGAAGTATGGCATTTGTTAGATAAAAGAGTAGGAATGCCTATCACCAAAATTCCTATGAGAAATTTTGATAGAGTTTCATTAAATAAATATACAACTATGGTAATTGTGTCAGGAAGTTATGATTTTGATGATAATCAAATTAAGAAAATAAAAGATTGGGCTAGTAATGGTAATACTATCATCTCAATAGGATCCGGTTCAAAATTTCTTATTGACAATAAAATAGTAAATGAAAAGTTATACAAACCTGATAATAATGATGAAAAGAGTAACTATGAGCCATACGCTGATGCTCAAGATAATAGAGGAAAACAGCAAATTGGAGGTGTAATATTAAATGCTCAAGTTGATTTAACTCACCCTCTTGGATTTGGATATGAAGACCCTACAGTGCCTGTTTATAAAAACAATACTGTTTGGATTGAACCATCAATAAATGAGTACTCGTCGGTTGTAAGGTATACTGAAAATCCTCTGATTGATGGATTCTTAACTGATAATAATTCTAAAAAAGTGAATTCTACTGTTTCTTTATTGGTTTCAAAAATTGGAAATGGTAGAGCAATTATGTTTGCAGATAATCCAAACTTTAGAGGATCCTGGTATGGTACTAATAGATTATTTTTAAATGCTATCTTACTTGGAGATAAGATTAGAGTTCCTTAATGAAGTGGATTAAAGATATTGGCCCTGGTGTTTTAATTGCAGCTGCTTTTATAGGCCCAGGAACAGTTACTTTATGTTCAATCGCAGGAGCTTCATTTGGCTATTCTCTTCTTTGGGCTCTTTTACTTTCAATAATATCTACAATTATTCTTCAAGAAATGGCGCTTAGAATTGGTCTTATCACTAGCAAAGGTTTGGCTGAGGTAATACAAAATTCAATAAAATCTAAAATATTAAATAGATTAATCATCTTGCTGATTTTATGTGCAATATTAATTGGGAACACTGCATATGAAGCTGGAAACATTACTGGAGGATCTTTAGGATTAATAGCATTAACAGGTAAGGAGAGCCTTAATTTAACCCCTCTGATAATAGGATCGATTGCATTTACAGTTTTATATATTGGTAGTTATAAAGTCATAGAAAGGTCTCTTATATTATTAGTAATTATTATGAGTTTGTCTTTTCTGATTACTTCTATAATAACAAAGCCAGATTTGGGTGAATTAATAAAAGGGTTATTTGTCCCAACCATTAATTCAGATAATTTGATAATTATTTTAGGACTTATTGGAACTACTGTGGTTCCATATAACCTTTTCCTTCACTCCTCATTAGTAAAAGAAAAATGGAATAGTATAGATAAATTAAAAACTGCTAGAATTGAAAGTTTTGTTTCAATCCTATTAGGGGGGATTGTTTCAATGGCTATAATAATAACTGCTGCAACTATTAAAGGTGATAATATAAATACTGTTATTGATCTAGCTAAAGGTTTAGAACCGTTGTATGGTGACTATGCTATATATTTTTTGGGGATTGGGCTATTTGCATCAGGGATAACTTCATCCATAACTGCTCCACTTGCCGCTGCATATGTTGCAAAAAGTTGCTTTGGATGGAAAGAATCTTTAAAAAGTTTAAATTTTAGATTAGTATGGATCTCTATTTTATTAATAGGCGTTTCTATATCGTTATTAAAATTAAATCCAATTGAAGTAATTAAATTTGCGCAATTCTCAAATAGCCTGTTACTTCCTATAATTGCAATTATTTTACTTTGGTTAATTAATAATAAGTCAATTATAGATAAGAATTTTAGCTATAGATTTCAGAATATTCTTGGTGTTATAATTATTTTAGTAACTATAATCCTTGGGTTAAAAGGTATAATCAGCCTATTATAATGATAAATATTAATTGTGATTTAGGAGAGGGAGTTGACAATGAGGATATAATAATGCCTTTAATTAATTCTTGCAATATTGCGTGTGGTGGACATGCTGGAACCATTAAATCAATGCAAAAGTGTGTTGAGTTATCAATAAAGAACAATGTTAAAATAGGTGCTCACCCTTCATATCCTGATAAAGAAAATTTTGGAAGAGTCCCCCTAAGTATTTCATCATTGAGTCTTAAAGAAAGTATTCATAGCCAAATTGAAAGTCTAATCTCAATATCTAAGGATCATAAAGCAGATTTAAACCATATTAAAGCCCATGGAGCTCTTTATAATGAAATGATTAAGGATTATGATTTATCAAGTACATATCTTGATATAATTCATATTTACAAAGAAAGATATTACTTATACGTTCCTTATAATTCAGAAATTGAAAAAATGGCATTAAAGAGAGGTTTTAAAATTAAATATGAAGTATTTGGAGACAGAAACTATAATGATGATTTAACTTTGGTCTCAAGAAAGGAAAAAGAGGCTTTAATAACTATTCCTAATCAAGTTATTAATCATATTAGTGAAATCTATTATAATAATTCCGTTATTTCAGTTAATGGAAACAAGCACTATATAAAAGCTGATACTTATTGTATACATTCTGATACTGAAAATGCAGAAAATATTTTAAAATCTATAGAACAACATTTTACAAATGAAAAAAAGTAATATTTTTTTTAAAGTATTTAATGAAGAATCAATTCTTATTCAGTGGAATGATAGGGTTGATATTAAACTTATTGATTCAATTATATCCTTCAGAAATTTAATTGAGGAAGAATTAAAAGATGTATTAATTGAATGTGTTCAATCAATTAATTCAATGATGGTTATATATGATCCAAATAAAATTAATTCAAAAGATTTGATAAATATTCTTAAAAAGCTCAGTTCCACTGGTTTTAAAGTTACCAAGACAAAGAAAAAGATATGGAGTATTCCAGTCTGTTACGATATAAGTTTTGGAATTGATTTAAAAGATCTGTCAACTTTAAATAATATTTCTATAGATGAAATAATAGAGTTACATAGTTCAATAACCTACAATGTTCTCTCAATGGGTTTTCTTCCAGGATTTCTTTACTTAGGCATGAATCATAAAAAATTATATTGTGAGAGAAAGGATAAGCCAGAACTTAATATAAAAACTGGTTCCATTGGAATTGCAAGAGACCAATCAGGTATATATCCTCAGGATAGTCCTGGAGGATGGAGAATATTAGGTCGTTCCCCAATTAGTTTTTTTAATGTAGATGACAAGTCACCATGTTTTGCAAAACCTGGGGATAAAATAAAATTTCAAAATATCTCTTTGTCAGAGTTTAATAAGATTGAAAAAAACAAAAGTTCTTATAATATAAAATATAAGGTTATATGATAAAAGTTCTAAAGGAGGGGTTATTTTCAACAATCCAAGATAACGGAAGATTTGGATATAAGAATATAGGAGTTCCAGTTTCAGGAGCTATGGATCAAGCTAGTGCTAAATTGGCAAACTTGCTTTTAGGAAATGATGAGAGTTCTGCTGTTTTGGAAATGACATTACTTGGACCAACATTAGAATTTATGAATGATACATATATTTCTATTACAGGTGCTGATATGAATCCAGTTTTAAATAAACAAAAAGTATTGTTAAATGAAACATTACTTGTTAAAAAAGGAGATATATTGTATTTAGCTCATTCATCAAATGGGATGAGAACTTATCTTGGAATTAAAGGAGGCTTTAATTCAGAAACAAAATTAGGTAGTAAAAGTTTTTATAAGGGCATTACAAAAAGAGAAAAACTGATAAAAAATGATACAATAGACATTGATGAATCATCTAGTTTTTTCAAAAAAATAGGGCAAAATATAAATGATTTTATAATCAATAGAAAAAGTGCTATAAAAGTTTTTAAAGGTCCTGAGTTTGATCTACTTGACTCTAAGTCTAGAGATCTAATCTTTAATACTGATTTTACAATTGGGATTAATAATCGTATGGGATATAATCTAGTTGAGGCTGTATATAATAACATATCTTCTATTATCTCGTCACCTGTAATGCCTGGGACTGTTCAATTGACACCATCAGGTAAATTGATAATTCTTTGTCGAGATTGTCAAACAACGGGGGGTTATCCAAGAATATTACAATTGGAGAAGAACTCTATAAACTGTTTGTCTCAGAAAACAATTGGAGAGATTGTTAAATTTAAGTTAGTTTAGTAAATACTTACTACAATCAATGCAATGGTCTCCATTTTTAATTTATTCCTTCCAATCTTCCTTTTTAAGACCCTATAATTTTTTTGGAGAGTTGATAGTTTCTCTAATCCTAAGAGCTGTTCAAATTTTTTATCACTTAGTCTCTTCGTTAATGAAATATCATCATAAACTTCTTTATACTGATCTATAGAACTCTCTATATCTAATATTTCATTATTTAATTTAGCTATTTCACTTGAAAGATTTTTTCTTTTTATTATTCCTTTCTGAATACTATCAATCCTAACATTTTTAATAGAGGAAATTAGTCTGGTAACATTTAATTCTGAATATGCTGCACCATCTAACATAAAAGAATTGTATTTATTATTTGGAGGTAGCTTTTTTGATTTAAGATAGACTTCAACTTTTCCCTTATGATTAAATCGATAAACTCTTTTTGTATAAAATTCTTCTAAGTCTATTGAAATTGATAAATCTTTCAAATAAAACTGAGAATTTAGAAGACCTTTTATAAAATCATCCCTCTCTCTGAAAGTATATTCTTTTCCAAAAAGAAATATAGTGGGTAATGCTTTAGTTTCAACATCAACATTTTCAAGATCAATTTTTGATCCTTCCTGTGCTTGAGTTGTAGTCAAAGTCATAAATAAAAAAACCAAGAGATATGAATTAAATTTAAAATACATAATTATTTAAAAAAGTAAGTATTAAATAAAAAATCGATGGACAGAGTAGACATCCCAATCCAGTATAAAAGGTAGCTGTTAGAGCTCCGTAAGGAACTAGCTTCTCATTTGTTGCGGCCAAACCTGCAACTACTCCACTTGTTGTACCGATTAATCCTCCAAAAACTATTGCATCATGAGGATTTATTAGTTTTATTTTTTTAGCTATAATGGGTGTGATAATTGTTGTAAATATTGTTTTGATAACACCTGTAGCTACACTAATTGCAATAACTTCTGAACTTGCCCCAAGAGCGGTTCCTGTTACTGGTCCAACAATATATGTACATGCTCCAGCACCAATAGTGGTAATACTAACAACATCAGAGTAACCCATTAGAAGAGCTATCAAAGCACCGGTAAAAAAAGTAATTGTAATTCCAACAAAAAGAGAAATAATACCTGCAATCCCTGCTTGTTTAATTTTAGAGATATCAGCACTCATAGCAGTTGCTACTATAGTAAAATCTCGGAACATAGAACCACCCAAAACTGCTATTCCAGCAAAAATAGGAATATCTGATATCCCCTTTTTATCACCTAAAAAGGCTAGCCCTAATCCAATCAATATGGCAATAGCTGCACCAGGAATTTTACCACGTAAAAGGTTTTTCGAGATCCAAAATGATAAAAGCATAATTAACCCAACAAACAGAAATGCAAATATCAGCCCATTCATTTCAATAATTTTTTCAAGTATCTCCATATTTATTTTTTAGATAATTTATCTCTACTACCAATTTTAGATAATGCAGGCACTAGTATCATGCAAAAAATTGTGGTTATAACACCAGCTAGTAAAGCAACTAAACCACCTGAGACAGCTGCTTTTACATTTAATGTAGCTGCCATAGCTACAATTATAGGAATATAAATAGAGCTCCAAAATAAAACACCTTTTTCAGTCTCTGGAATAAGCCAACCCTTTTTTTTAAGGTAAATACTTGAAACAATCAATATAATCATTGAAAAGCCAACACCACCAACATCAGTATTAACATTGATTATTTCACCTAAAAGGTTGCCCAAAAATTTTCCAATTAAAAAACATGCTGCTAGTAAGCTTACTCCATAAATTCTCATAGTTTAAAGTTGTTACATAAATAATTTTTTGATCTCTTTTTTTGTTACTTTGCCCATAACATTTTTAGGAAGATTTTCAATAAAAATATATTTTCTTGGTATTTTGTATGATGGTATTTTGTCTTTTAAGTATGCAATTATATCATTAGTTTCTAGCTTATTTTCTTTTAAAACTATACCTGCACCAATTATTTCTCCCCACTCCAAATCTGGAATACCCACAACTCCACAATCACTGATCTGATTATGTGTTCGAAGTACTTCCTCAATTTCTAATGCTGATATTTTATATCCACCAGATTTAATAATATCAATAGAATTTCTACCTAAAATTTTGAAACTATCGACATTAAAAACAGCAATATCTCCAGATTTAAACCAGCCACAATTTGTAAATGCTTCATCAGTAGCTTTAGGTTTTTTCCAATATTCTTTAAAAACATTAGGACCTTTAATTAGTATTTCACCAGGAGAGCCATCAGAAACATTTTGATTACTTTCATCAGCAATCCTTATAGATACTCCATGCAAAGGTTGGCCTATGTGTCCTGGTTTACGTTTGCCATTGTAGGGATTACTAATTGCCATTCCAATTTCAGTCATACCATAACGTTCTAATAAAGTGTGCCCACTGATTTCTCGCCATTCTTCTAATACGCTAACAGGTAAAGCTGCAGAACCTGAAACCATTAATCGAAATTTTAATAGTTTTCCTGAAATATATTTTTTTTCATTTTCAGAAAGTTTATTAAAATATGTAATTAGTTTATAGTAAATAGTAGGAACAGCCATAAATACATTGACCTTTTCTTTGCAAAATATTTCAAAAATTATTTTAGAATCAAATTTTGGAAGAAATTCGCAACAAGCTCCACTCCAAAGTGCACAGCACAACATATTAACTATTCCATGAATATGATGAAGAGGTAACACGTTAAGCACATGATCATCTTTATTCCATTCCCATGAGTTTGTTAAAGCGGTAATTTGAGCTTCAATATTGGCATGTGTAGTTACGACACCTTTTGGCAACCCTGTTGTTCCGCTTGTATAAAGAATAAGGGCCCTACGTTTTATAGAAATTGTAGGTAAATTACAATCAACTTTAGGAATACTTTTATAAGTTACATATCTGACATTAGCATTTTTAAAAAGAGGAGAAAGTAGTTCTTTAAAAACCTCTGAATAAATTACTGTAGAAGCCTGTGTGTCATCAAGAACATATTTAATAGAGGACACCGGATGTCTCTCACATAATGGTACTGCAATACCTCCGGCTCTCCAAATACCCCATTGAACTGCAGCGTATTGAAAACTTGAAGGTATAAGAAAAGCAATTCTATCCTCTTTTAAGTCTTTCTTTTTATTTAAAAGATTACTTGAAATTTCATTTGACCGCTTTAAAAGCTGATGGTAAGTATAATCTTTACCATCACTTTTTATAGCTATTCTTTTTGAAAATTGTTGTGCCCTTTCAATTAAATTAATCATACAATAAATAAAGAAGTGCTAATTTAATATAGGAAGTAATAATCACATTGCCAAAATACAGGTTAAGAAAAGAAAAAAACCCCTGTAAATTAAATATTTATAGGAGTTTCTTGCGGAGAAAGAGGGATTCGAACCCCCGGAGGTATGACCCTCAACAGTTTTCAAGACTGCCGCATTCGACCACTCTGCCATTTCTCCAAATCAACTGCAAATATACATTGATTTATATGATAAAAAAACACTTATACTATCACCAACTTTCAAAAAAGAATTATATTGCTTTAGTATTATGTTACTAGATATAAATTCAATTTTAATCCTTCTAGGAATTGGCCTATTTGCTGGGGTAGTTAATACTTTAGCAGGTGGCGGTTCTTTAGTTACATTACCAGTTTTGATTTTATTCTTAGGGCTTGATGAGGCTACAGCAAATGGAACAAATAGATTAATGGTAATTGTAGCTGCTTTTGTTGCAAGTTATGGTTATAAAAGTAAGGGTGTTAGTACACATCCCTATGGCTTGTATTTTGGAATTGCAGCTACTTTTGGAGCCATAATTGGAGCAAAAATAGCGATTGATATAGATGGAGATACATTTAAAAGATTCCTTGCAATTATAATGATAACTGTTGGTTTAATTATAGTATTTAGATCGAAATCAATAGCATCTCTTAATTTACCCGAAAGATTATCTGGGAAATATTTAGTGGCAGCATTAATAGGTTTCTTTTTTATAGGAATTTATGGTGGATTTCTACAGGCTGGAGTTGGAATTATTATTATGCTTCTTCTTACTCAAGTTAGCAGATTGAGTTTAGTTAGGACAAATTCAGTAAAGGCATTCTCAGTTTTTTTCTACTCTATTGCTGCAGTAGCAATTTTTGCTTTAGATGGAAAAATTATATGGATGGTTGGTTTTTGGATGGTATTAGGATCAATTGTGGGAGCTTGGATCTCAAGCAGATGGTCTGTAGACAAGGGTGATAAAGTAATAAGAATTACACTTTTGATTATGGTTACATATATGGCTATAAAGTTGTGGTTGGATACGTTTAATACTTAATATATTCATCTATACTTAAACCATAACCGGATAATCCTATTCTTGGTTTTTCCCCCGAGTTACTTAATATTTTAATTTTTGAAATACCTATATCATGAATTATTTGTGCTCCTATCCCAAAGTCTTTAAAGTCTTCCTTTTGATTAATTGAATTATTGATTTTTAACTTATTATTTGAACCTTTTAATTTGTTAATTCTTTCAAGAATATTCTCTGGTTCTTGATTTTGGTTAATAAAAATGATAGCACCTTTACCAGTATTATTTATTTTTTCAAAAATTTTAGAATAGTTTTTATCATTACTTCCAGCAAGAATTTTTAAAATATCATTTTCAACAACTGAAGAGTTTATTCTAGTTAAAACTGGTTCATCATTTTTCCATTCTCCAAGAGTTAATGCAAGATGAATTTGATCATTATTTGTTTGTCTATATCCTCTTAATCTATAACCTCCATATTCCGTAGAAATATTTTCATCAAAAATTAGAGAGATTAAACTATCGTTTTTCATCCTATAGGAAATTAAATCTTCAATAGATACTATTTTTAGATTAAATTTATCAGCTACCTTAATAAGTTCTGGTAACCTTGACATTGATCCATCATCATTCATAATTTCACATAAAACAGCAGCAGATTTCATACCAGCTAGTCTAGAAAAATCAACAGATGCTTCTGTATGACCTGTTCTTCTTAAAACACCACCTTCTTTAGCAATTAAAGGGAAAATGTGTCCTGGCCTTGTTAAATCTCCAGGTTTAGTTTTATCATCTACTAAAGCTTGAACTGTTTTTGATCTATCAGATGCAGAAATTCCAGATGTCACTCCATTCCCCTTTAAATCAACAGAGACAGTAAATGCAGTTTCAAATGGGTCAGTATTATTAGGAACCATTTTTTTTAATTCAAGTTTATTACACAGGTTTTCAGACATAGGAACACAAATTAATCCTCTACCATACTTTGCCATAAAATTAATCATTGAGGAATTTATCATTTCAGCTGCAGCAATAAAATCACCCTCATTTTCTCTATTTTCATCATCAACAACAATAATGATTTCTCCATTTTTTATTGCCTGAATTGCATCTTCAATTTTATTTAATTTTATACCTGTCATCATTTCTTTTTATAAATTCCTCTAAAAGTATTTAAAATTCTATCTATTTGAATAAAATTAAACCTCCCATCTTGAGAAACAATACGAGTTAAATAAATCGCAAAAGGTGCTATTATTATTGTTGACATCCAGCTCCCTAGATAGGGGTTTATAGTACTATCCTCAGCAGCATTTTTTCCAAATACTCCAATATAGTGATATGTTAAAAAGATACAAATTGAAAGAACTAAGGGGAGTCCAATCCCTCCTTTTCTTATTATTGCTCCCAATGAGGCACCAATTAAAAATAAAAAAACACAAGCAAATACAACTGTGTATTTTTCATTTATAGTTAGAGTATGAAGATTAATTAATTTTTTTTGAAGAAAATAACTTTTCTTTTTATTATTTATTTGTCTTAATAATATATCAACTTCACTTTCGGAATTTTGTAAAACATTAATAATATCATATTTTTCGTTGGATTCCATAAAATCAAAAATAGGTTTGTTTATTTCAGAAACTCTATTATAATTTAAGTTAGGCAGCCTTTTCAGAGGATGGCTACTAGCTACACTTATACTAAATACTTCTTTGTCTCTTTCGAAATTATTTTTTAATGAGTCTACACTAGTTTTAAGCTGGCTGATTTTTTGCATTTTATATGTTGATCTATAATTTTCTTCATCTAAGTCAACATTATTAAATTCAGATATATCTATATTCAATAAATACTCTTCAAAATATACTTTAGCATGAGGATATTTTTGTTTCTCTGCAATATCTTTAGCTATAACTTCCTCATATCTATTTCCATTTTTTAAAATTAGCTGTAGGTAATTCTCATTATTACTTGTAATTTCTCCTGACTCAGCTTTTATAACTATTCTATTTATTTCATCCTCAAAATTTATTTTATGAAGAATTATATCTTCTAAATACTGTTCATTATCTCCATATTTTCTATTAACTTTTATATTCATGTCTCCTATATCATTAAATATCCCCTCTCTTATAGCTAGTGTTGGTTTCAGTTTGGCAAGGTTTTTTCTTAGATTATATGATTTAAGTTCACCATATGTAACAACATGATTTGAAAAATAAAATGATCCAATTCCAAGAAAAATATGAAAAATTAGTAATCCTACCATAGTTCTAATTATAGAAATTCCATTTGACTTCATTGCTATAAATTCAGAATTTTCTGAAAGAGTTCCATAAGTCATCAGAGATGCTAATAGAATGGATAGAGGCAATACTAGAGGAACTAATTTAGGAGAAAAGTAAACAAAGAATTTTCCAATAGTAAATATATCTAGACCCTTGCCAGCTAACTCATCAACATAAAGCCAGAATGTATGAATAATAAAAATTATAAAACATATTGCAAAAACTCCAATAAGTCTTAAAAAGTATGACTTTATAATATATTTATCTAGAATCTTCAATCTAATATGCTTAAAATGTTTTGTTTTCTAATCACTAAGAATATTTTCTAATGAATTTAAATCTGATATAAATACTTGTCTAGCTTTACTTCCTTCAAATGGACCAACTATTCCTGCTTCTTCCATTTGATCAATTATTCTTCCAGCCCTATTATATCCAAGTTTTAATTTTCTTTGTAAAAGAGATGCTGATCCTTGTTGATGAGAAACAATTACTCTTGCAGCCTCATTAAACATGGGATCTCTTTCTCCAGAAAGAGATTCAGGGTTTGAATTCTCATCTTTTGAAAATTCAGGAAGCTCATATGCACTTGTGTATCCAATTTGAGAACCAATGAATTGAGATATTTTTTCTACCTCTGGGGTGTCTATAAAACCACATTGAATTCTTGTTAGAGTATTTGATTGAGAGTAAAGTAGATCACCGCGTCCAACTAGTTGCTCAGCTCCACCTGTATCTAGTATTGTTCTAGAATCAATTCTTGAAGTAACTCTATAGGCAATTCTTGCAGGAAAGTTAGCTTTTATAAGCCCAGTTATAACATTAACTGAAGGTCTTTGAGTAGCAATAACTAAATGAATTCCAACAGCTCTTGATAGTTGAGCTAATCTAGCCAATGGAGTTTCAATTTCTTTACCTGAGGTCATAATTAAATCTGCGAATTCATCAATTACTAATATTATATATGGTAAGAATATATGTCCTTCTTCTGGATTTAAAGTTTTCGATACAAATTTTGAGTTATACTCTTTTATATTTCTAGTCATAGCATTTTTTAATAGCTCATATCTTTTATCCATCTCTCTACATAATGAATTTAGTGTATTGATAACCGTATCATTATTAATTATTATAGCATTTTCTGAATCAGGAAGCTTAGCTAGATAATGTTTTTCAATTTTATTATATATAGATAATTCAATTTTTTTAGGATCAACTAAAACAAATTTTACTTCTGCTGGATGCTTTTTATATAAAATAGAGCATAAAATAGCATTAATACCTACTGATTTACCTTGACCAGTTGCTCCTGCCATTAATAAATGAGGCATTTTTGTTAAATCAACAACAAATGATTCATTGCTAATTGTTTTTCCAATAGCAATTGGCAGTTCCATTTCCGCTTCTGTAAATTTCTTAGAAGAAAGTAAAGATTTCATTGAAACGATTGCCTTTTTTTTATTTGGAACCTCAATTCCAATTGTTCCTTTTCCAGGAATAGGGGCTATTATCCTAATCCCTAATGCAGATAATGATAATGCAATGTCATCCTCAAGACTTTTTATTTTAGAGATTCGTACTCCAGCATCAGGTATAATTTCATATAATGTAACCGTTGGGCCAATCGTTGCCTTGATTTGTTTTATACCTATATTATAATTTTTTAAAGTGTCAACTATTTTATTTTTATTGGAGTCTAATTCATCTTGATCAATTTTAATAGTACCATCTCCATAATCATTTAATAAATCAAAATTTGGTTTCTTATAACTGCTAAGGTCTAGCTTTGGGTCAAAAACAACATTATTAGTATCAGATTTAGTCTCTACTATTTCATCTTGAATTTCAACTGGTATTTCATCTTGAATTTCAATCGATAACTCTTCATTAGAATTCTCAATAAACCCATTATCTACATTTATTGGATTTAATATTTCTTCACCTTGATTTAAATTTTTTGCTTTAAATAAATTTTTTATAAAGTCAATAGCCTTTTTTGGGGTGATATTTAATTTGATTACTATAAAACTTAATGCTGAAAAAACTAGTAAAAGAGCTATCCCAATATTTCCAATATAATCCATAAGAAACATGTTAATTTCGTAACCGACTATACCAGAAGGAATATAGTGCATATTTTGAATAAATCCAGTAAATGCAGAGATCCATAGCATATATATTATTGCCCAAGTCCAACTGCCAATTAATTGAAATAGTTTTTTTTCTAATAGTAAATAATAAGACGTAATAGATAATATTATAGGAATAATAAAGCTGGCAACTCCGAACAATTTATATATAAACAAATGACTTAATGATGCTCCCGCCTTACCAAGGTAATTCTCAGCTTTAACACTTCTATCCATAATTTCTGAAATATTACTCTGATCAACTTTCCAATTAAAGAAATAGGATATAAAAGATATTGTAAGTATAATTGAAATAAATAATAAAATAAAACCTAATAGGACCTGAAGTTTGCTTTTATTACTCTTTTTTTTCTTAGCCATAAGAAGTTTGTTAGGTAAAAATACAAATATGTAATTAGAAATTTAATTTTTATCAGTTAAAGTCCTGATTTTTATTCTAAGAGCAGCATATATTAAAGTCATAAATGGACTAATCCAATTAAAAATTGCATATATAAAGTATTCGCCAACACTAACACCTAAAACTGATGAGTGATAGGCTCCACATGAATTCCATGGAATAAGTGCTGATGTTACAGTTGCAGAGTCTTCTAGTGTTCTACTTAAGTTTTCCGGAGCAAGCTTTTTTTCTTTATATGCTTTATCAAACATTTTACCTGAAACGACAATTGATAAGTACTGGTCAGAAGCTGTTAAGTTAAGCGCCAGACAAGAAGCTACAGTACTGGCAAATAATTTAAATACACTATCCGCCCATTTTAATAATGCTTTACTGATTGTTTTAATTGCTCCTATTGCATCCATTGCACCTCCAAAAATCATTGTTGCAATTACAAGAAAAATAGTATTTAGCATTCCTATCATTCCACCAGTTGAAAATAACTCATTTAAGACTTCACTATTTGTTGGAATGCTAACGCTGCTAGTTATTGTATCAACAAGAACCTTGTAAGAACCTATAATTGTCATACTTGAAGAATTAGAGAGCTCCATTATTATTTGAGGTTGAAAAATAACTGCAAATAATGCCCCTAAAAGTGTCCCAATGCAAAGTGCTCTTATAGGAGGTGTCTTTTTTACAATCATAATAATAACAATAACAGGAACTATAAAAAGGATTAATGAGATATTAAATGTATTAGATATTGTATCAATTAAAAAAGAATTATCCGTAACCCCATCAGATGATTGTAAAACTCCAAGAATTATAAACACAACTAAAGCTATTGAGATACTCGGAACAGTAGTATATGTAAGATATCTTATATGTTTAAAAAGATCAACTCTAGATACAGCAGCAGCTAAGTTTGTAGTATCGCTAAGTGGAGATAATTTATCTCCAAAGTAGGCTCCAGAAATTACAGCTCCTCCAACCATTCCCGCAGGTATACCTAGTACTTTTCCAATCCCTACTAGAGCTATTCCAACTGTTGCTGAAGTTGTCCAGCTGCTTCCAGTAGCAATTGATATAATTGAACAAATAATTATACATGCTGGAAGAAAGATATTTGGATCAAGTAATTTTAATCCATAGTAAACCATAGAAGGAATAATTCCACTTATCATCCATGTTCCGGCTAAAGCACCAACCCAAAGAAGAATTATTAAAGCTGGAGTAACAGATTTAATACTATTAGAAATACTATCTGCAACTTCTTTATAAGAAATGTTGTATCTCATCCCTATCGTTGCTGCAAAAGCACCACTTATAATTAATATAAACTGGCTAGACCCAGCAAGAGGATCAGCATCGTAAATAAATACATTTGCATATAGATTGAATGACAATAATGCTACCAAAAATAAAAGAGGTAAAATTGCCACTGATAATGGTAAGTTCTTTTTTTTGGATTCTTTCAAATTTTTTATTTATACAAGTTTAGAACAAAAATACTTAAGTATGATATATGAATATAGTTATTTGACTAAAAGTTTATTTAATTTTGTATAGTGTCAAAAACAATAGAGCAATTATTTTTAGCTGAAATCAATCCAAGTAAGGACTGTAATTTTTTACTTGCAATCAGTGGTGGAGTAGATAGTATGGTCTTAGCCAACTTGTTCTTGACTAACAATTTAAATTTTTCTATTGCACACTGTAATTTTCAACTAAGAGGAAAAGAAAGTAATGATGATGAAATATTTATAAGTAAATGGTGCTCAGAGAAAAATGTCAAGTTATATAATAAAAAATTTAGTACAGAAGATTATTGTAAAAAAAATAAATTGACTATTCAAATGGGGGCCAGAGAATTAAGATATGAATGGTTTGAGGAATTAACTAATAAAGAGAAATATGATTTTGTTGTAACAGCTCATCATCTTGATGATCAGTTAGAGACATTTATAATTAATTCAATTAGAGGAACAGGAATTGATGGTTTGGTTGGTATTCCAGATAAGATTAATAAAATTATTAGGCCACTCTTAATGATTTCTAAAGAACAAATAATTGAGTTTTCTAAAGTAAATAAAATCACTTATAGAGAAGACTCATCAAATGATGAAGAAGATTATTTAAGAAATAAGATAAGACATTCTGTTATTCCATATTTGAAATCAGATGATAAAAATGTTTTATTGAAATTCAAAAAAACTACTGAAAATTTAAATTCAACTAAGTTATTTGTAGAGAAGATAATTTCTGAAACAAAGAATAAAATTTTTATCAATAAAGAAAAGACTATAGTCATCAATTTAGATCTTCTAAGAGATCTTAATCCAATTGAGTTCTATATACATGAATTATTCAAAGATTTTGAATTTAATTATAAAGAGGTAATAAAATTATTTGATTCTGATTCTGGAAAATATATATCTTCACATAATTATAAAATGATAAAAAATAAAAATACATTAATAATTTCCCAAACAAGTAATGATTAAAATACTAGCTTTATTGTTCTCTTTACTCTCAGTTTTTTCACAATCTGAAGAACCAGTTAAATGGAAATATGAATTAGATAAGATTGAGAATAATAAGTTCAATTTGACTTTCAGTGCTGAGATTATAGATGGTTGGAAACTTTATTCTCAATATTCACCTATAGAAGGTAATGCCACTGAATTTATTTTTTTAAACTCTGAATTGAGTTCTAGTGAAAAAGAAAAATTCAATGAAAGTGAACCCATTGTTGGGTATGATAATGTCTTTGATATAGATCTGCCATATTTTATTAATGAAGCTAGTTTTAATAAAATAATTGATTTAAATAACCTTGATTTTGAATTACTTAAAGTTGAAATTGTATATTCCTCATGCGATGATGAGTTATGTGTTTTTAGAAATGAAACATTTAATATTCCAATTGATCCCTCAAAAAAAATAAATATTACTGAAAATGTTACTCTAGATGACATAAATAAGTACAATCAATTGAAATATAATTTTAAGAGAACTGAACTTATCTCAAATGATATTTCTGATTCAATAAATTATATCGAAATATTCATTTTTGGTTTAATTGCAGGATTTCTTGCATTATTAACTCCATGCATTTTTCCAATGATTCCTCTAACAGTTTCATACTTTTTAGATGAAGACAAATTAAAATATGGTAGTTTAAAATCGGCATCTTTATATGGTTTGTTTATTATCTTAATCTATCTTGGCCTAAGTTTTCCTTTTCATGTTTTTGACAACTTTAACCCAAATATCCTTAATTCAATTGGAACTAATATTTATGTAAACACATTATTCTTTGTAGTATTTATATTTTTTGCAATTTCTTTCTTTGGCTATTTTGATTTGACTATACCAAATTCAATAATATCTAAATCTGATTCGAAATCTTCAAAGGGAGGAATGATTGGAATATTTTTTATGGCATTGACATTAACATTAGTTTCATTCTCTTGTACAGGTCCTATTCTTGGATCATTATTAGCAGGAACTCTTTCTGGACAAGAATCTGGTGCAATGCAGTTAAGTATTGGAATGCTTGGGTTTGGAGTCTCCTTAGGGCTGCCTTTTACATTACTTGCATTTTATCCAAAATACATTTCAGCAATTCCAAGTTCGGGTGTTTGGTTAAAAAAAATGAAAGTTACTTTGGGTTTTTTAGAGTTAGCCCTTGCATTTAAATTTCTTTCAAATGCTGATTTAGTTGGAGGCTGGGATATATTAAAAAGAGAGGTTTTTGTTTTTATTTGGATAATTATATTTTTATCTCTATCACTATATCATTTTGGTTCTTATTTTGGAAAACCTAAATTTAATTTTAGAAGTATATCAGGATGGGTTTCCTTAATTTTCTCAATATTTTTAATTTCAGGTCTTTATAATAGTAATAATGTTAAACTATTAAGTGGAATTCTACCTCCAGAGTTTTATTCAATTCAAAATTCTGAAAACCAATGTCCACTTGGTTTAAATTGTTATAAAAGTTTTGAAGAGGGTAGAAGCTATGCATTAGAAAATCAAAAATTGGTTTTGCTTGATTTTACTGGATGGGCCTGTGCAAATTGTAGAAGAATGGAAGAAAATGTTTGGTCAAAACCAGGTATTTATAACCTACTAGATAAAGAATTTGTTATTATATCTTTATATGTTGATGATAGGTCAGAATTAGATTATAATGATAAGTTTAAATATATAAATGATCTTGGAAAAACTCAATATGTTAATACTGTAGGTCAAAAGTGGTCTGTCTTTCAGTTTATGAATTTTAAAAGTGCTTCTCAGCCTTATTATGTTGCAATGAAACCTACAGGTGAAATTTTAACTGAACCAATTCAATATGCTTCAGAAACAAAATTTAAGGATTGGTTAGATCTTTCTATTATAGAGTCGTCTAAATAACTGCTTATTTTTTTATATAAACTTTTTCAAATGGGATTCTAAATCTTTTCCCATATATTCCTTTAGATGTTCTTATTCCACATCCAATTATCATGTTTATTTCTGCTGATTTATTTAGCTTTAATATTTTCTTTACCCTAATTGAATCAAAACCTTCCATAGGACAAGTGTCATAATTAACACCAGCCATACTAATCATAAAGTTCTGTGACGCAAGCCCAGCACTTTTATGTGCAACTATTCTCATATCAGATTTTCTTAATTGTCTATATATAACTCTAAATAATCCTATAATCCAAGCATATATATATTTAATATAACTTGAAATTCCTAGAAAGTTTTTGTAAGCCAAAGGAATTGCAGTTTTATAATATTTCATAACTAATCTATATTCCCGCTCACTCATACTTTCTTTATTTGATTCATGAAACTTTATATTTTCTTTAGCACGCTCTCTCCATAAATCTCTTCTTACAACTGTAATAACTAATTGCTTTGCAGTTCTAGCAGCTGGTTGATTAAAACAAGATTTAGCAATCTCTTCAAGTAAAGTTTTATCAGTGATGTGATAGAATTCCCATAATTGAAGATTACTACTTGTTGGGGCAAGAACTGCATTCTCAATACATTTTTTTACAATGTTATCATCTATCTCTATGTCTTTATCAAATCTCCTTACAGATCTTCTATATTTTATAGCTTCAGATACAGTTTTTTCCATTTTTAAAATTTACTTAATAGTTTCTTTAATGTATTAAATGATTTTGGATGTGGCCCAAATCTGAGATTATCTAAAAAAAATGATTGTTTTTTTAGAACAGGTTTGTAATGAGAAAATGTATCAAAGCTATACTTTCCTCTATAAGCTCCCATTCCACTATTTCCAATTCCTCCAAACGGAAGATTTGAATTAATATAATGAATAAGAGTATCATTTATGACGCATCCTCCAAAAGAGAAATTATTAATTAAATGATTTATAAACTTCTTATTATTTGAAAAAATATAAAACGCCAGGGGATTTGGATTCTTTAATATCACCTTTTCAATTTCCCCAACATTATCATAAGACATTATTGGAAGAATGGGTCCAAATATTTCTTCTGACATAATAGCTGAGTTTATATCAGGATCTACAATTAATGTTGGTTCAATATATTTATCTTCTTTATTTGAATGACCACCAAAAACTATATTTTGACCAGCAATTATCTTAGTTAATCTATCTAAATGATTTTTGCTAATTATTCTTCCATAATTATTTGATTGATTAGGTTTATTACCATATGTTTTAAGAATTTCGATTTTAAGATGGTTAATAAGCTTGGATTTTATTTTATCATTAACTAAAATATAATCTGGGGCTATACAGGTTTGACCACAGTTTATAAATTTACCAGAAACAATTCTTTTAGCTGCCTTTTCAATATTTATACCTTCATCTACAACACAAGGACTTTTCCCCCCTAACTCAAGTGTTATTGGGGTTAAATTTTTAGCAGCTTCATTTGCTACAATTTTTCCAACTCTTGTACTTCCAGTAAAAAAAATATAATCCCACTTTTTAGATAACAAGTTTTTTGAAACTTCAGCATCTCCTTCAATAACTGAAACAATATTTTCTGGAAAAGTTTCTTTAATCAACTTGCTTAATACAGATGATGTATTAGGTGCCAATTCAGAAGGTTTTATTACAACAGTATTTCCTGAGCTAAAGGCTCCAATTAAAGGGGTTAAAGAGAGTTGAAATGGGTAATTCCAAGGAGTGATAATAAGAACTCTTCCAAATGGTTCAGGTTTTAGATAATTTTTTGAAGGAAAATTTAATATTGATGCTCTTACTCTTTTATCTTTTGACCATTTGTTGATTTTTTTTATAAAAAGTTTTATTTCTTTTTCAACAAGAAGGATTTCTGTTAGAAAAGACTCAAATTTAGCTTTACTAAGATCCTTAGAAAGAGCATCATAGATTTCTTCTTCAAATAATTTGATGTTTATTAGTAGCTTTTTTAAAAGTAAAATTCTTGAACTAATACTATTAGAATTAGAATCTAGGAAATTTTTCTGAGAATTAATGATTTCATTGATTTTTGATTTATCCATAGAATACAAATTTATAATTTATGTAACTTTAAAACTTTAGAAATTTAAAATATTTATTTGGCTATAAGAAATAAAATCTCGTAAACGATTATTATACAGCTATTTAACATCGCCAAATCATTATTGAATGTAATTAATATAATCTATTTCGTTTTACAAGTAGGGTATTGATTAATAATTTAGAATTATATAAATAAAGATGCTTAATAAATATAGCAAAAACGTAACTCAAGATCCTTCTCAACCAGCTGCTCAAGCTATGTTGCATGCTATTGGTTTGACTGATGATGACTTTGAAAAGCCATTTGTTGGAATTGCAAGTACAGGGTATGAAGGCAATCCTTGTAATATGCACTTAAATGATTTATCTAATCATATAAAAACGAGCATCAATAATTCTGAAATAGTAGGATTAATTTTTAACACCATCGGTGTTAGTGATGGTATATCTATGGGTACTCTTGGGATGAGATATTCACTCCCTTCAAGAGACATAATAGCAGACTCTATTGAAACTGTTGTCCAGGCAATGTCATATGATGGGCTTGTAACTGTAGTTGGATGTGATAAGAATATGCCTGGTGCTTTAATGGCAATGTTAAGACTAAATAGACCTAGTATTTTGGTATATGGTGGAACAATAGATCCAGGATGTTATAAAGATAAAGAACTAGATGTAGTATCTGCATTTGAAGCTTGGGGAGAAAAAGTGGCAGGACAAATAGATGAGACTGAATTTAAAAATGTAATTAAAAATGCTTGTCCCGGTCCTGGAGCTTGTGGGGGAATGTATACTGCAAATACTATGGCTTCAGCTATAGAAGCTCTTGGGATGTCCTTGCCATATAATTCTTCTAATCCAGCCACAAGTCAGAATAAAATTGATGAATGCAAAGAGATAGGGGATTCAATAAAATCATTGATAGAGGATGATATTAAGCCATTAGATATAATTACACTTAAATCTCTTGAGAATGCCTTAAGATTAGTTACAGTTCTTGGTGGTTCAACAAATGCAGTTTTGCATTTTCTTGCAATTGCAAAAGCTGCTAATATAGATGTTTCAATTGATTATTTTCAAAAAATTAGTGACTCAACACCTTTTCTAGCAAACTTAAAGCCAAGTGGAAAATATTTAATGAAAGATTTGCATGAAATAGGTGGTATACCAAGTGTCTTAAAGTATATGCTTGAAAATAAAATGATACACGGGGATTGTTTAACTGTAACAGGGAAAACTATTGAAGAGAACTTATCAGATGTAAAAAGTTTAGACTTCTCTAATGATGTTGTTTTTCCTTTATCTAAACCTATTAAGGAAACTGGACACATTCAAATATTAAAAGGAAATCTTGCAAAAGAAGGTTCAGTTGCAAAGATTACTGGAAAGGAAGGATTAGTTTTTTCAGGTCCTGCAAAAGTGTTTAATAGCGAATTCGAAACGATAGATGCAATCCAAAATTCAAAAGTTAACAAAGGTGAAGTAGTAGTTATCAGATACGAAGGTCCTAAAGGTGGTCCAGGAATGCCTGAAATGCTTAAACCAACATCAGCTATAATGGGGGCAGGTTTAGGGAAGGATGTTGCTTTAATCACAGATGGAAGATTCTCTGGAGGAACTCACGGTTTTGTGGTTGGACATATTGTTCCAGAAGCTTTTGAAGGAGGAACAATTGCGTTAGTAGAAGATGGAGATATTATAACAATTGATTCAAAAAAAAATGTAATTAGTGTTGATCTTTCAGATCTTGAGATAGATGAAAGAAGAAAAAAATGGAAAAAACCAGATTTAAAAATAAATCAAGGAATTTTATATAAATATGTTAAATCGGTTTCAAATGCATCAAGGGGATGCGTAACAGACGAATAAAATGAAAAAAAACAATAAAATATCTGGTGCAGAGGCAGTAATTAAATCATTAATTAAGGAGGATGTTGATCTTGTATATGGATACCCAGGTGGTGCTATAATGCCAGTATATGATGAATTCTTTAAATTTCAAAATAAAGTTCATCATGTTTTAACTAGACATGAACAAGGAGCTGTTCATGCTGCTCAAGGCTATGCAAGATCTTCTGGAAGAGTTGGTGTAGCAATAGCTACTTCAGGTCCAGGAGCTACTAATTTAGTAACAGGAATTGCTGATGCTCAGATTGATTCAACACCTATAGTTTGTATTACTGGTCAAGTTCCGGCTCATCTGTTAGGTTCCGATGCATTTCAAGAAACTGATATTATTGGTATTTCAATGCCCGTAACAAAATGGAGCTATCAAATTACTACAGCTTCTGAAGTGCCTGATGTAATTGCAAAAGCATTTTATATAGCTAAATCTGGAAGACCTGGACCAGTGTTAATTGACATTACAAAAAATGCTCAATTTGAAATGCTTGAATTTAAGTATAAAAAATGTGTTGGTATAAGAAGTTATAGTCCAATTCCAAGAATTGATAAAAATAAAATATTAGAGGCTGCTAATCTTATTAATAGTGCAAAAAAACCATTAATTGTATGGGGGCAAGGGGTTATTCTAGGAAATGCCGAGAAAGAATTTAAAAGTTTTGTTGAAAAAAGTGGGATCCCTGCAGCCTGGACAATATTAGGCGCTTCAGCTCTTCCTACTTCTCATGAATTAAATGTTGGAATGGTTGGAATGCATGGTAATTATGGACCTAACATTTTGACAAATAAATGTGATCTGTTAATTGCTATAGGAATGAGATTTGACGATCGGGTAACTGGGGATACTAAAACATATGCCAAGCAGGCTAAGATTATTCATTTAGAGATTGATCCTGCAGAAGTTAATAAAAACATTAAAGTTGATATTCCTATAATAGGTAATTGTAAGGAATCATTAAGAATGTTATCAAAAAACATAAAAACAAAATCATATAAAAATTGGTTAAAAACATTTGATGAGTTAATGAAAAAGGAATTTAATAAAGTAATAAAAAATGATTTGAGACCTAAGAAAAAGGGACTGACAATGGGTGAGTCAATAATTGCTATAAATAAGTTTACAAAAGGAAAAGCTATAATTGTTTCTGATGTCGGACAACATCAGATGGTAGCTTGTAGGTATGCTAACTTTATTGATTCTAAAAGTAACATTACTTCAGGAGGATTAGGAACAATGGGTTTTGCACTTCCTGCTGCGATAGGAGCTAAGATGGGTGCGCCAGAAAGGGAAGTTGTTGCAGTAATAGGTGATGGTGGATACCAGATGACTATTCAAGAATTAGGTACAATATTTCAACAACAGCTACCTGTCAAAATAGTAATATTAAATAATGATTTTCTTGGAATGGTAAGACAATGGCAGCAATTATTTTTTGATAAACGATATGCTTCAACTGAGATGGTTAACCCGGACTTTGTTTCTATAGCTAAAGCTTACTTTTTAGATTCAGAAAGGGTAGAAAATAGATCAGATCTTGAACCTGCAGTTAAAAGAATGATAGAATCAAAGAAACCTTATGTTCTTGAAATATGTGTTGAAAAGGAAGATAACGTTTTTCCTATGATCCCTTCAGGAGCTTCAGTTTCTGATATAAGACTTGAATAAAAATGGAAAAAAAAATACAATTTACGGTTTCGATTTACACAGAGAATAATGTTGGATTATTAAACAGAATCTCTACTATCTTTTTAAAAAGACATATAAATATTGAAAGTTTTACAACATCAGAGTGTGAAATTGAAAATGTTTTTAGATTCATAATTGTTGTAGAAATGACTGAAAGTGGAATTGAAAAGGTTATCAAACAAATTGAAAAACAGGTTGATGTTATTAAAGCATTTTATCATACTGATGAAGAAACTATATTTCAGGAAACGGCTCTCTATAAAGTTAAATCAAACTCACTTTTTGAAGAAAGACATATTCAAAATTTTATTAAAGAATCCAATGCAAGGATAATAACAGTAAATCCTAAATTCTTTGTAATTGAGAAAACAGGTTTTAGGCATGAGACGGATAAATTGTATAATGATCTAGCTCCATATGGACTTTTACAATTTACAAGATCAGGGAGAATTGCTGTAACAAAATCTAAGATGGGTATATCAGAAATTATAGATAAATTTAAAAATCAAAAAAAGAAAAAGAAATGACGAATTATTTTAACAAATTATCACCGGAAGAAAAGCTAATTCAGCTTGGAAAATGTAGGTTTATGGATGCTTCAGAATTTAGTGAGGGAGTTTCTTTTTTAAAAGACAAAAAGATAGTGATTGTTGGTTGTGGTTCTCAAGGACTTAATCAAGGATTAAACATGCGTGACTCAGGATTAGATATTTCCTATGCTTTAAGACAATCTTCAATTGAATCTAAAAGACAATCCTTTGTTAATGCCACTCAAAATAATTTTAATGTTGGAAATTTTGATGATATGATTCCTAATGCTGATATAGTTATAAACTTAACACCAGATAAAAATCATACTCCTGTTGTGAGTAAATTGATGCCTTTAATGAAAAAAGATTCTATACTTTCTTATTCTCATGGATTTAATATAGTAGAAGAAGGGATGGAAGTGAGAGACGATATAACTGTAATAATGGTTGCACCTAAATCACCCGGTTCAGAAGTTAGAGAAGAATATTTGAGAGGTTTTGGGGTTCCTACTTTGATTGCAGTTCATCCTGATAATGATTACAAAAATATTGGCTTAGATGTATCAAAAGCTTATGCAGTTGCACTAGGATCTCATAAGGCCGGAGTTCTTGAGTCTTCATTTGTTGCAGAAGTAAAATCAGACCTAATGGGTGAACAAACTATTCTGTGTGGAATGCTTCAAACTGGATCGATACTATCATTTAATAGAATGTCTGAATTAGGAGTTGATACACAGTATGCTTCAAAATTAGTTCAGCATGGATGGGAAACTATTACTGAAGCACTAAAACACGGTGGTATTACAAAAATGATGGATAGATTAACTGATATTGCTAAAATTAAAGCATATGATTTGTCTGAAGATCTAAAGGAGATATTAACCCCACTCTTTAAGAAACATATGGAAAATATTCTTACAGGAACTTTTTCATCTACAATGATGAAAGACTGGGAAAATGATGATAATGAATTGTTAAATTGGAGAGAAGAAACTAGTCAAACAGAATTCGAAAAAACACCTTCAACAAACCAAAACATTGAAGAACAAGCATACTTTGACAATGGTATAATCATGGTTGCTTTTGTTAAAGCAGGTGTTGAATTAGCATATGAAATTATGGTAAATAATGGGATTAAAGAGGAGTCAGCTTATTATGAGTCATTACATGAACTTCCACTAATAGCAAATTTAGTGGCAAGAAAAAAACTATATGAAATGAACAACATAATATCAGATACTGCTGAATATGGCTGTTACTTATTTAACAATGATGCAATCCCTCTGTTAAAAGACTTTTTTAGCAATATAGATTCTGATATAATTGGAACAGATATTTTAAGTAAAAGCAATAATCCAATTGATGAGGAAAGATTAAAAGTTATAAATAAAAATATAGAAGAACATTCAATTGAAAAAATTGGTTCAGAGCTAAGGCAGCACATGACTGCTATGAAAAAGAATTAATGTTATTACAAATAAAATCACCTACATCGCTTGTACTATAGCTTTTATCATTTCCAGTAATATCTTGTGTAGTTATCTTTTCTTTTAAAGAATTTTGTACAGCTTGTTTAATAATATTCGATTCTTTTTCTAGATTGAATGAATGTTCAAACATCATAGCCAATGAAAGAATAGAACCAATTGGGTTTGCAATATTTTTTCCAGCAACTTGAGGAAAGGAACCATGAATTGGTTCATATAGAGCGTTTTTTTCTCCTATTGATGCTGATGGCATTAAGCCCATTGAACCAGAAATTACTGAAGCTTCATCTGTTAGAATATCACCAAATAAATTGCTTGTAACTAAAACATCATATTCACTTGGCCATTGAATCAATCTCATTGCAACTGCGTCAACAAATTCATAACTAACTTTTACATCAGGAAATCTAGATTCCATATTTTGAATAGTCTCTCTCCATAGTCTTGATGATTCAAGAACATTTGCTTTATCAACACAACAAAGTTTTCTTTTTCTTTTAAGAGCTATCTCAAAACCTAATTGAGCTATCCTTTCAATCTCATATCTATTATATTCACATGTATCATAAGCAAAATTTCCATTATCTTTTCTTCCTCTTTCTCCAAAATAGATACCGCCAGTTAATTCTCTGACAAAAATCAGATCTGTATTCTGAATTCTATCTTTTTTTAAAGGTGAATTATTAATAAGTGATTCAAACACAATAGTTGGACGTAAATTAGCATACAAACCAAGTTTTTTTCGCATTTCAAGTAGACCTTGCTCTGGTCTAACTTTTGCGCTTGGATCGTTATCATACTTAGGGTCTCCTATTGCACCAAAAAGTACTGCATCAGATTTTTCACATATTTGATGTGTTTCATCAGGATAAGGATTACCAGTTTTATCAATTGCAATTGCACCAGTTAATCCTTCTGAAATATTTATTTTATGGTTAAATTTTTTAGATATAACATTTATTACTTTAACTGCTTCATTTGTTACCTCAGGTCCTATACCATCTCCAGGTAAAACCGCTATATTTAATTCCATTTTATTATATGTTTAGCATTTTTTCTGTTGCTTTTATTGCAGCTACAGTTTGATCAGAGTCAAGACCTCTGGTTTTAAATTTCTTTTTTCCTGAATTCCAAGTAATTGTTGTTTCACAAAGTGCATCAGAATCACTTCCAGGAGGGATTCTAACAGAATAGTCAATTAATTTAGGAAGTTTTAAATTTATTCTTTTATATATACTTTTTAATGCATTCATGAATGCATCAAATTGACCATCACCTGATGCGGTTTCTTTATATAGCTTATCTTCAATTATCATTGATAAAGCTGTAGATGGTTTAAGTGTTTTAGCACTAGTCAGAACATATGAATCAATTATTACTTTTTTATTTTTTTCTGGATAGTCAAGAACATCATTAATTATATATGGAAGATCTTCAATTGTCACTCTTTCTTTCTTGTCTCCAAGCTCTATTACTTTTGATGTAACCATTTTAAGCTCTTTATCTGAAAGTTTAATTCCTAGCTCATCTAGATTATTTTTAATATTTGCTTTTCCAGATGTTTTTCCTAAGGCATACCTTCTTTTTCTTCCAAATCTTTCAGGACTTAAATTATGATATAGATTTTTTTTGTTGTCACCATCAGCATGGATTCCAGCAGTTTGAGTAAAAACATTCTCTCCTACAATAGGTTTATTTGAAGACACTGTTTGACCAGAAAAAGTTGAAACAATCTTACTTGCCTGATATAGGTTGCTCTCATTAACATTTGTATAATAATTAGGTAGAAAATCATTAATTGAAGCTATAGTACTTGAAAGTGGTGTATTTCCAGCTCTCTCGCCCATTCCATTTACAGTTAAATGTAACCCATCACATCCTGCTCTTATAGCTTCTATAGCATTACTCACGCTCAAATCATAATCATTGTGACCATGAAAATCAATATGAAAGTCAGGAAACTTATTTTTTATTTCATCTATAAATTGATAGACTTCATAATGAGTTAATATTCCAAGGGTGTCAGGCAGTAATAGTCTTTTGATATTTTGTTTATATAAAAACTCTAGATATTCGAAAACATATTTCTTAGATTTTCTCATACCATTACTCCAATCCTCTAAGTATACATTTGTTATAATATTTTTAACACTAGCCTTTTTTAATACCTTAGAAATGTCATTAAAGTGATCTTTTGGAGTTTTCTTTAATTGATGCTTTAAATGGTTAAGAGAACCTTTAGTAAGTAGATTTTGAACTTTACAATTTGCTTTAGAAATCCAATCAATAGATAATCCATTATCTACAAAAGTTAACACTTCTACGGAATTAATTTTTTTATTATTTTTAGCCCAATCAGTTATTTTTTTAACTGATTCAAGTTCTCCATCTGAAACTCTAGCTGAGGCAACCTCAATCCTATCAATATTTAGTTTATCGATAAGGAATTTTGCAACAGTTAATTTTTCGTTAGGAGTATAGGATACCCCAGATGTTTGTTCACCATCTCTTAATGTTGTATCCATTATCTCTATAAGTTTTCTGCCCATTAACGAGAAATTTTACTTGCAAAAGTAATGATATCTTCTTTTCTATCAACTAAATAATCAATATCATCAAAACCATTCATCATATTTTCCTTTTTGTAATTGTTAATATCAAATTTTTCATATTTCCCATTTGAAATAATACTAATAGATTGATTAGGAAGGTTAATTTCAAATAAACTATCATTATCTTTTTCTACTTCATTAAATAGTTCATTCAGAAAACCTTCTGATATTTGAACAGGAAGGACACCAATATTTAAACAATTGTTTTTAAAAATATCAGCAAAGAAACTTGATACAACTGCTCTAAAACCATAATCATAAATAGCCCAAACTGCATGCTCTCTTGATGAGCCACATCCAAAGTTTTTTCCAGTTATTAAAATTTTTCCTGAATAATCCTTATTATTTAAAGGAAAGTCTTTAATTATACCATTATTGCTATCATATCTCCAATCTCTAAAAAGATTATCCCCAAATCCTTTTCTTTCAGTTGCTTTTAAATACCTAGCAGGAATAATTTGATCAGTATCTACATTATCTATGTTTAATGGAACAGCTGAGCTATTAATTATATTAAATTTATCGTAAGCCATGTTTAAATAATTTCTCTAGGATCAGTTATCTTTCCTGTAATTGCAGATGCTGCAGCAACTAAAGGGCTTGCAAGAAGGGTTCTTGCCCCTGGGCCTTGTCTTCCTTCAAAGTTCCTATTAGTTGTGCTAACTGCATATTTTCCAGCAGGTATTTTATCATCATTCATCGCTAAACATGCTGAACAACCTGGTTCTCTCAGTTTAAATCCAGAGGTTTCCAAAATTTCAAGTATTCCTTCTTCTTTAATGCTTTTCAAAACTTTATGAGATCCAGGAACTAGCCATGCATTAATATTCTCTGCTTTTCTTTTTCCTTTAATTATACCTGCGAATGATCGAAAATCTTCAATTCTTCCATTAGTACAGCTCCCTAGAAATACATAATCAATTTTTTTACCTAACATTAATTCACCTTCTTTGAAGTTCATATAATCTAGTGATTTAGAAAATGAAGATTTTGAACCTGTATCATTAAAATGAGGAATTTCTTTTGAAATAGGAACTGCCATACCAGGATTTGTCCCATATGTTATCATAGGTTCAATATCACTAGCATTAAATGAAATTTCTTCATCAAAAATTGAATCAGTATCAGATTTTAGACTACTCCAACGTTTAATAGCGTTATCCCACTTTTGATCTTTTGGAGAAAATTCTCTACCCTTAAGGTATTCAAAAGTCTTTTCATCGGGAGCAATCATTCCTCCTCTAGCACCCATTTCTATACTTAAATTACAGACGGTCATTCTTCCTTCCATACTCATTGATTTGAATACATCTCCAGCATATTCAACAAAATAACCAGTTGCTCCAGAAGAAGAAAGTTGGCTAATAATATATATAGCAACATCTTTTGGTGTTACAAAATTATTTAGTTTTCCATTTATAGTAATCCTCATTTTTTTTGGCTTTTGTTGCATTATAGACTGACATGAAAGAACCATTTCAACTTCTGAAGTACCAATTCCAAATGCAATAGCTCCAAAAGCTCCATGAGTAGAAGTATGGGAGTCACCACAAACTATAGTTAATCCAGGTTGAGTTATACCGTTTTCTGGTCCAATAACATGGACAATTCCATTCATTTTATGCCCTAGTCCCCAAAAATCTATACCATGTTCTTCGCAATTTTTTTCTAAAGTTTTTACTTGTTGAGCAGATAAAGTATCCTTAATTGGTAGGTGTTGATTTATAGTTGGAGTGTTGTGATCCGCTGTTGCAAAGGTTTTTTCTGGAAATAAAACTTTTAAGTTTCTATTTTTAAGTCCAACAAAGGCAACAGGACTCGTTACTTCATGTATGAAATGACGATCAATAAATAATACATCGGGACCATTTTCAATCTTATTTATAACATGAGCATCCCAAACTTTGTCAAATAATGTTTTACCCATATTTAATTTTTTGTTTGTCTAAAATAATTGGTAAATCTTTTTCTGAAACTTCTTTTTGAATGTCAGCTAAAGTAAGGAATTCTTTATAAACAGAGTCAAGCTGAACTTTAGTTAGTTCTACACCAATTTCTTTCATTTTATAGGCAAGAGCTGCTCTTCCACTTCTAGCAGTTAGTATAATTGAAGATTTATCTACACCAACATCTTTAGGGTCAATAATCTCATATGTCTCTCTTTTCTTTATCACTCCATCTTGATGAATTCCAGAACTATGTGCAAAGGCATTAGAGCCAACAACAGCCTTGTTAGGTTGAACGGGCATACCCATTAAATCTGAAACTTTTTGACTTGTACTGTAAAGTAATTTTGAATTTATATTAGTATCAAGATTTAGACCAGGATGCTGTCTCATTATCATTACTACTTCCTCTAAAGAAGTATTACCTGCTCTTTCTCCAATACCATTTATTGTACATTCTATTTGTCTAGCACCATTAATTACTCCAGAAATAGAATTTGCAGTAGCTAATCCAAGGTCATTATGACAATGACATGAAATAGTTACATTATTAATCCCTTTTACATTTTCTTTTAAAAATTTAATCTTTTCTCCATATTCACTTGGTAGACAGTAGCCAGTTGTATCGGGAATATTAAGAACTGTAGCACCTGATTTAATAACCTCTTCACATACTTTTGCAAGAAAATCATTTTCAGTTCTACCTGCATCTTCAGCATAAAACTCTACATCCTCTACAAATTTTTTAGCATAAGAAACTGATCGTTTTGCTAATTCAATTATTGAATCTTTATTTGAGTTAAATTTATATTTTATATGAATATCTGAAGTCCCTATTCCTGTATGAATTCTAGGTTTTAAAGCATGCTTAAGAGATTCAGCTGCTACTTCAATATCTTTCTCATTTGCTCTGCTTAAAGCACATACTGATGCATTTTTAACATTTTTTGAAATTTTCACTACAGATTCAAAATCACCAGGGCTAGAGATTGGAAAACCTGCTTCAAGTATATCAACTCCTAGCTTATCAAGCTGCATAGCTAGATTTAATTTATTTTTAGTGTCAAGCTTACAACCTGGAACCTGCTCTCCATCCCTTAAAGTTGTGTCAAATATTTTAACTACATCTTTCATGTCATTGCGAATTTATTACATATCTATAGATTAGATATAAAAAAACGTTAAGTATTACAATATTCGTTACATTTGTAATTGATTTAATGGATTAATAACCAGTATTTTAAATAAAAATTTAATACAATGACTAATGATGTAAAAGATAACTTATTTGTTTTAGTTAAATCATTAACTAAGTCAGAAAAGAGACAATTTAAATTATTTGTTGGAAGAATGGACTCTAATGAGGATTCAAAGTTTTTAAACTTATTTAATCAATTAGAGAAAATGGATAAGTATGATGATAAAATAATTTTAGAGAAAGGGATTGTGTCTAAACAACAATTATCTAATTTAAAAGCTCATTTATATAAACAAATTTTAATTAGTTTAAGATTAAATCCAGTTCATAAAAACATTAGACTTAAGATTAGAAGTCAAATTGATTTTGCTACTATCTTATATCAGAAGGGGTTATATAAACAAAGTCTAAAGGCTCTAGAGAAGGCTAAGAATATTGCTTATAAGTATGATGAGAAAACTTCAGCATATGAAATTGTTGAGTTTGAAAAACTAATTGAGTCTCAATATATTACTAGAAGTATGTCAAACAGAACTAAAGAGCTAACAACTCAATCTGATTATTTGAGAAAACAAAATGATATTTCAAGTAGATTGTCGAATATCTCACTTCAGTTATATGAAAAGCTTATAAAAGTTGGTTATGTTAAAAGTGATGAAGATTATAGGGTACTAACTAAATTCTTTTATTCTAGAATGCCAAAGATAAAAATTGAGAATCTAGGATTTAGAGAGGAGCTTTTGTATTATAAAGCTTGGGTTTGGTATAGTTTAATAACACAAGACTTTTTATCTAGTTATAAATATGCTTCAAAGTGGGTTAATATGTTTGAAAGAAATCCTGAAATGATTAATATACACCCTGTTTTTTATCTAAAGGGAACAAATTATCTTTTAGAAGCTTTAGCATTGATAAAATACCCTGTTAAATTTAAAAAAACACTTATTCAATTAATCAATAATATTGAGAGTAATAATTTTTATAAAAACCAGAATACTTCTTCATTATCCTTTTTATATAAATACAATAATTTATTTAATCTATATGCCTTAGAGGGTAACTTTGAAGAAAGTTTGAATGTTATTCCTGATGTTTTGGATGGTATTGATGAAAATAAAGATTTAATTGATCCAACTCATATAATGCTTCTTTATTACAAAATAGGTTGTATGTACTTTGCTTTAGATGATTATGAAAAATGTATTGTTTACCTAGATAAGATAATTAAAGATAAAAACTTAAAAATGAGAGAAGATCTTCAATGTTTTACAAGGGTATTAAATTTAATGGCACATTATGAGGCTGGATATGATTATCATTTAGATAAAATAATTAGAGATACATATAAATATCTTTTAAAAATGAATGATCTTCATGAGGTGCAAAAGGCTCTACTAAAATATGTTAGAAATCTTGAAAATATTTACCCTCATGATGTAAAAGATAGTTTAAAGAAATTATATAAAGAGCTTAAAAAGTTTGAAAATGATCCTTATGAAAAGAGATCTTTTTTATACCTAGATGTTTTATCTTATCTAGAGAGCAAAATCAAAGGTAAATCACTTAGAGATATTATTAAAGAAAAAGCTATTACTCTTAATCGAAAAGAGAGGCACTCCATAAAGAATTCTTAGGAGGCGTAGCTGTTAGGTCAAGTTCAATTTTTTTTATCGGGTGTTCAAATATAATCCTTCTTGAATGAAGATATATGCTCCCATCTTTTAATGATCTTTTAGCACCGTACTTTAAATCCCCAACAATTGGATAACCAAGTTTTGAAAAGTGTGTTCTAATTTGATGGTGTCTTCCTGTTTCAAGGTCAATCTCAAATAGGCTATACTTTTTAAAATCTTTAATCCTAGTATATTTTAATGAACCTAATTTAGAATTACTTACTTTTTTCTCGTAGATAAAAGATTTATTTAGTTTTGAATTCTTTCTGAACCACCCATTTAAAACTCCATGGTTTTTAGGAAAGTTTTTGCTTATAATAGCCCAATAATACTTTTTAATTTTCCTATTCTTAATTAAAGCATTCATTCTTGATAGTGCCTTGCTAGTCTTAGCAAGAATAACAATTCCTGAAGTAGGTCTATCAATTCTATTTACTAATCCTAAAAAAACATTTCCTTTTTTAGAATATGTAATTTTGAGATATTCCTTAACTAAATCAATTAGACTTTTATCTCTGGTCTTATCCCCTTGAACTAATAGTCCAGAAGGCTTATTTACAATAATAAGATGATTGTCTTCAAATACGATATTAGAATTAGTAAGTTGCAATTTAATATTGTTTCCCCTTATTAGTGAAGTCACTTCATGGGTTTGTTGACAAAAATAATGTAAATAAATTAATGATAAACATGACATAATGTCATTTATTCAGGTAATGGCATAATGCTTGTCATTAGTTTAAAAAAATATAAAAATTATGAGTAAAATTATAGGAATCGATTTAGGAACTACAAATTCATGTGTCTCTGTGATGGAAGGGAGTGAACCTGTTGTTATACCTAACGCTGAAGGAAAAAGAACAACACCATCTGTAGTAGCATTTGTTGAAGATGGTGAAATTAAGGTCGGAGATCCAGCTAAAAGACAAGCTGTAACAAATCCAACAAAAACTATTTCATCAATTAAGAGATTTATGGGGAACAAGTATTCAGAATCTTCTAAAGAGGTTAAAACTGTTGCTTATAAGGTTGTAAAGGGAGATAATAATACTCCAAGGGTTGATATAGATGGAAGGTTATATACTCCACAGGAGCTATCTGCAATGGTTCTTCAGAAAATGAAGAAAACTGCTGAAGATTATCTTGGCCAAAGTGTATCTGAAGCTGTAGTTACAGTCCCAGCATATTTTAATGATTCTCAAAGACAGGCTACAAAAGAAGCTGGAGAAATTGCAGGATTAAAGGTTGAAAGAATTATTAATGAGCCAACTGCTGCTGCGTTAGCTTATGGAATGGATAAAGGGGGAAAAGATAAAAAGATTGCTGTCTATGATCTAGGGGGTGGTACTTTTGATATATCAATTCTTGAATTAGGGGATGGTGTATTTGAGGTATTGGCAACTAATGGTGATACACATTTAGGGGGTGATGATTTTGATCAAGTAATAATTGACCTTTTAGCTGAAGAATTTAAAAAAACAGAACAAATTGATTTAAGAGAAGACCCTATGGCTCTTCAAAGATTAAAAGAGGCAGCAGAAAAGGCGAAAATTGAATTGTCTTCATCAACTCAGACTGAAATTAATTTGCCTTATGTTACTGCAACTCCATCTGGTCCTAAACACTTAGTCACGTCTCTTACAAGGGCTAAGTTTGAAAAATTATCAGATGAATTGGTCAAAAGATCTTTAGAACCAGTTAAAAAAGCAATGAAAGATGCTGGTTTATCTAAATCAGATATAGATGAGGTTATTTTGGTAGGGGGATCTACAAGGATTCCAATAATTCAGAAAGAAGTAGAAAAATTATTTGGAAAAAAACCATCTAAAGGTGTTAACCCTGATGAAGTTGTTGCAGTAGGTGCTGCAATTCAAGGTGGAGTTCTTACAGGAGATGTTGAGGATGTTTTACTTCTTGATGTTACCCCATTATCATTAGGAATTGCCACAATGGGAGATGTTATGACCAAGTTAATAGAGGCAAATACAACTATACCAACAAAAAAATCACAAGTATTTTCAACTGCTGCAGACAATCAACCATCAGTGGAAATTCATGTATTACAAGGTGAAAGACCAATGGCAAAAGATAATAAAACTATCGGTAGGTTCCATCTTGATGGAATTCCACCAGCACCTAGAGGTGTACCTCAAATTGAGGTAACATTTGATATTGATGCAAATGGAATTATAAAGGTTAGTGCCTTAGATAAAGCAACTAATAAATCACAAGATATAAGGATTGAAGCTTCATCTGGTTTAACAGAAGAAGAAATTGAGAAGATGAAGAAAGATGCTGAGGCAAATGCCGAAGCTGATAAAAAAGCAAAAGATGAAGTAGATAAATTCAATAGTGCAGACCAAATGATATTTCAAACAGAGAAACAGTTAAAAGAATTTGGAGATAAACTGTCAGCTGATAAAAAGAAACCTATTGAATCAGCTTTAGAAGAATTAAAGAAAGCTCATGAATCAAAGGATCTTGAAAAAATAGAATCTTCATTAAATGAAATAAATGAAGCTTGGAAAAATGCATCTGAAGAAATGTATAAAGCTCAAGCTGAAAATCCAGAAGCTCAAACTGATGAAAATTCTTCATCCGGTGGAGATAAAAAATCAGACGGAGATGATGTTCAAGATGTAGACTTCGAAGAGGTTAAAGAGTAATTATTAATGGATAAAAAATCATTATTAAGTGAAGTAAATTCTAGAAATAAAGGTACTTTAAGCACTAAATTAGGTATAGAATTTATTGATATAGGGGAGAACTATCTAATAGCAAAAATGAATGTAACTCCTGATCTACATCAACCTGCTGGTGTTCTTCACGGTGGAGCTACAGCAGCATTAGCTGAGACTGTAGCAAGTGCTGCTTCAGCTATTTTCGCTAAAAAAGATAATCAAATGCTTAGAGGAATTGAATTATCGATTAATCATGTTAGAGGAATAAAATCAGGGGAAATATTTGCTAGGGCGGATGCAATCAAATTAGGAAGGACAATGCAGCTTTGGAAAATTTCTATAAAAGATAAAGATGGAAATGATATTTCCTTTGCTAAACTAACTACATTAACTCTTTAATATCTTTTTCATTAATAATTTCTTTTAAAAAGATTACTCTATTATATTTACGCTTTAATTAAAATAAATTTATGAAAAGTGTTATTATATGCGATATGGAAGGCTTAATCACAAACCTGAATGATGGAGCTATTCAAATGTTTGGTTATGATTCCAAGGAGTTAGTAGGTATCAAAAGAGTCTCTATTTTTTCTCCTGGAGAGATTGTTCTTCAAAATGTATTAGGATGGCTTAAAAAGGCTAATGAAAGGGGAGAACATGTTACTAAAACAAATTTTATTAGAAAAGATGGTCGGCAATTTGCTGCTAAGATTCAAATAACTCCTAATTTTGGAAATGGAAAAAATAAACCCCAAACTGGATATTGTGGAATTACTGAAGAGATATCAGAAGAAGTTAATATTAAAATAAATTTCCTTACAAAAATTATCAAGGGTGTTGCAATTACAAGAGTTGGTTTTGCTTCTGCATCTTTATTTCCAATTTTTTCAGTTGCATCATATTATGCAGGTATAGGAGATAATCTATTTAGTCCAATTTCATTGCTTCTAACTACATTTGGTATACTTTTTTTCCATCTATTTTCTAATTTATATAATGACTATTACGATGTTTCTGATGGAACTGATGAAGCTAATACAGAGTATTTTAATGCAGGAATGAATTCTTCCATCTTAAAAGGTGCTCAGCTATCAGGAGGTAGTAGGGCAGTAGAACTTGGATTAATAACATTAAAGGGAACTAAAAGTTTAGCTAATAGAATGTTTATTTTAGGTCTTATAACTGCTTTAGGAATTCTATATGCAAGTTATATGAATACTGGCTCTAGTTCAAATGCAATAAACGCAATGATAATAGCTGCAATAGGAGTATTCATTGGATACTTTTATACAGCTAAACCAATTAA
>CAYTIE010000001.1:31435-37367 GCA_964437815.1 uncultured Flavobacteriaceae bacterium | reverse complement strand
TAATGTTTCTTGATAGACTAACATTTAGGAAAAAACGATTCGGATATTATCTGCTAGGATCTTTTATTATTATTGTTTTTAATCAGTTAGGGCAAATCCCACTTCTTTTCTCAATTCCAAGTGATATCATTATTGAGCCTGATTCAAACCCTATGGATATTATTAAATCTATCCCATCTAATCTTAGACTTTTTCTTATACTTTTATCTTCTCTGATAACTGTTCCTGGAATATGGTTAGTTGTAGTTAAGCTTCATGAGTTATCTTTTAAAACTATTGTAACTAAAAGAAAAAAAGTTGATTATAATCGAATAATATTTTCATTTTTACTTTGGGGATTAGTCGTAACAACATTTGTTATTATAGGTTATTTTATTTCACCAGAAAATTATGAATTTAACTTTAAGCTCAAAGAGTTTTTGATCTTATCTGTTATTGCAATTCTCCTTATACCAGTTCAAACTACTGTAGAGGAACTTGTATTTAGAGGATATCTAATGCAAGGTTTTGGCGGGTTATTTAATAGTCGCTTATTAGCATTATTCTTTACTTCTATTCTTTTTGGAGGATTACATCTACTGAATCCTGAAGTTGAAGCTCTAGGATACTTGATTGTGGTCCAATATTTAGCTTATGGTTTTGTTCTTGGTATAATGACCTTAATGGATGAGGGGCTTGAATTAGCAATAGGTTTTCATGCTGCTAATAATTTATTTATAGTTCTACTGTTAACTTCAAGTTGGACAGTATTTGAAACAGAATCTATTTTAAGGGATATATCTGATCCAGCATTAACAACACTTAACTTTATAGCTCCACTAATAATTTATCCAATCTTACTCTATATATATGCAAAAAAATATTCATGGAAGGATTGGTACGGTAAGTTAGTATCAAGAATAAACTAGTTGCATCTCCATTTTTATATCACTTCTCTTATAGGGAGTATCTCCTTCAGATTTAATTTCTTTAAATCCATATTTTTTATACAGATATATAGAGTTGTTAAGCACAGTGTTTGAATAGAGAATTATTGATTTAAATTTTTTCTCTTTACAAAAATCAATAGTAAACTGTATAAGTTGGTTACCTATCCCTTTTCCTCTTAGCTCCTTTTTTACTGCCATCTTATTTAATTCATAAACACTATCATCTCTAGGAAGTAGAGCCATAGTGCCAACTACTTGATCCTGATGTAAAGCAAAAAATATATAACCCCCTTTATCTATTATTTCTTCTTTGCAATTTTTTAGAACCTGTTCATCATAGGGTTCTACATAAAAAAATTCATCTAACCAATCGTAATTTAATAAGTAAAAATGTTCTGCATATTTTGATTCAAAAGGTACTATGCTAACCTTCATTATTAGTCATTTTTTTAGGATTGACTATTTCATCAAATTCTTTAGCACTCAAATAGTTTAATCCTACTGCTGCTTCTTTTAATGTAGAGTCTTCATCATATGCCTTATTAGCAATTTCAGCAGACTTATGATATCCTATCTTAGAGTTTAAAGCTGTAACAAGCATTAATGAATTCTTTAGAAATATTTTTATTTGTTTCTTATTTGGCTTTATTCCCTCTATGCATTTTTCAGAAAAACTTAAACATGCATCTCCAAGAATTCTTGATGATTGAAGAATATTATTTGCAATAAGAGGTTTAAATACATTAAGTTCAAGATGACCATTGGCACCAGCTATTGTTGTTGAAACATCATTTCCCATTACTTGAGCACAAACCATAGCTATAGCCTCACATTGAGTTGGATTGACTTTACCGGGCATAATTGAGCTACCAGGTTCATTAGCTGGAAGTATTAATTCTCCAAGACCTGATCTTGGTCCTGACCCTAATATTCTAATATCATTTGAAATCTTAAAAATTGATGAAGCAACAGTTTTAAGAGCCCCATGAGATTCTACTATACAATCATGACTTGCTATAGCTTCAAATTTATTTTTCGCTTCTATGAATTTTATTCCAGTGAATTTTGATATGTAGCTAACAACTTTTTTTGAGTATCCTTTGGGAGTATTTAATCCAGTTCCAACCGCAGTTCCACCTATTGCAAGCTCAGAGAGATGTTTTAAAGAATTGGTTATGGTTTCAATTCCATGATCAATTTGAGACACATATCCTGAGAACTCCTGTCCTAAAGTTATTGGAGTAGCATCCATCATATGTGTTCTACCAATTTTAACTATATTTTTAAATTGTTTAGATTTTTTTTCTAAGCTATTTCTTAATCTTTTTAAGTTAGGCAGTGTATTGTTTTTAATAATATTAAGAGCAGCAATATTAATTGCTGTAGGAAAAGTATCATTTGATGATTGAGATTTATTTACATCATCATTAGGTGATAGAGACTTTTTATCCTTTACTAAACTCTTTTTTTCTATTATATGGGCTCTATTAGTAATAACCTCATTAATATTCATATTAGTTTGGGTGCCAGATCCAGTTTGCCAAATTACAAGAGGAAATTGATTATCATGATCTCCATTTAATATTTCATTACATACTTTATTTATAAGATTTAATTTTTTCTTTGAAAGTACTCCTAAATCAAAATTTGCATGAGCTGCAGATTTTTTTATATGTGCATAGGCATGAATTATTTCAATTGGCATAGATGCTTCATCACCAATCTTAAAGTTTTGTCTAGATCTTTCAGTTTGAGCTCCCCATAACTTATCTTTTGGAACCTTTACTTCTCCTAAAGTATCTTTTTCAATTCTATAGTTCATTATTTGTAATTTACTTAAAATAAATTAATTTTGTCTTTTATAGTACAAATATATGGAGTTTCAGCAATACCTGGGATTTTTAGCGTTCTTAGCAATATTTACACTAGGCTTTTGGCTTCTTATTTTCCTTGCAATTTTAGCACCTTATTGGGCTTCTACTTATTTGTATATAAAGATTAAAGAAATAATCTTAAAAAAACTTAAGGGATAAATATTGGTTCATCTTCTTCCCCGCCACCAAAGTTTAAATCATTGTTCCTTTGTCGTCTACTTCTCTTATTGTTTTTATCATTAAACCTATAAGAAAGAGTCAGAACATATGACGGTTCTCTCCATTGCCCTTCACCTTCTCTAAAGAATGTATCAGTAAATGATTCGTATCTCCATTTACCTGTATTAAATACATCGTTAACTTTAAATGAAACTGTTCCTTTTTTATTGAGGATAGTTTTTTGAAAAGCAGAAGTCACAGTTCCAAAAGCTTTACTTCTACTTTGAGCAGTTTCACTTGGTCCCCTAAAGTACCCGAATAGTTGCCAACTTATATCTGCAGGGAGTTTAATAAAACCTGAGAATCTAGAACTCCAACTTGTATTATCAGAATCAAAACTTTGGCCTTTATACTCACCTCTTACTTTATTATCATTTAATGTAAAACTAGCATTAAGTCTTACACTTTTAGATGGAGTATAAGTTAAATTTAAAACAGCACCAAACCTAGTGTTTTCAGATAGGTTGATAGGATAGGACTCTAGAACTGGAACTTGAAGTGTTGGATTCGATTCATCACCCCTTCCTCCTGTAACTGTTACAAGTTCACCTGTTTCTTCTGTAACTCTAACGCTATTATTTTTTGAATTACTATAAAAGATTTCACCATTAATTGTAAACTTTTCTAATCTTTTTAAATACCCTACCTCAAATGAGTTAGTAAATGTTGGGTCTAAAAAAGGATTTCCTCTTCTAACACTGGTAACTGAGCTTCTTCTTGGAAAAGGATTAATATTCCAGCCTCTTGGCCTTCTAATTCTTTTACTATACCCAAAAGTAATTGATTCCATATTTGAGAATTCATATGCCAAATTTAAAGTAGGAAACCAATCAGAATATTTTTTTATTTCAAACTGATTAGTTGTTCTTTGATCTATCTCTTGTTTTGAATCTTCAAATCTAAGCCCAAGTAAAAAAGATAATTTATCAACCTTTTTTCCATATTGACTATAAAAAGCATTAACAAACTCTTCATAGGCAAAAATATTAGATAAACCAGGATCTGAATTAAATCTTCCATTTTCAAGATATGAAACATCATAATCAGTTTCTCTGTCAACTTTTCTACCTCTATAACCCAATTCAAACTGAGTGTTTTCATCTATTGGGTATACATAATCAATCTGAGCAAGAAATCTATTTTGCTCATCAAGATTAGTGATTTTTTCAAATGATGAGTTTGATCTGTTAGGAAAAGAAGAAAAATCTTCAATGTCTTCTATACCGTCATCATTATTAGTTTCAAAGGAAACTCTTGCACTTAGCGTATGCCCTTTTTTATCAAAATCTTTAAAAAAATCTAATGAATATTCATTTGAAAATTCTTCTTCTGTTTCATTTCTTAACCTATCATTAATTGACCTAACAGAGCCACTTGAAATATCTTTAACTATATTTTCGTTAAAACTTTCTCCATTACCATCTTTATATACACTACTTAGTATTATAGATGTTTTATCATCAATATAGTATTCAATTCCAAAGGTTGTGAAGAAACTATAATTATCAGATTCCGAATTATTGTCTTCATCAATTAAAAGATTAGAATAACTGGTTTTAGAAAAACCATATCCATTACCAGTCCTATTCCTGATAGATGTTGTATTAAAAAAGTTTACAGAATTATTTCTTAGATTAAAGCTGCCATTAATTCCAGTTTGTTTAGGAATACCAAGGTTTAAATTAACATTACCATTAAATCCTAATAGATCCTGTTTTTTTAGAATAATATTTAAAATACCTGCAGTACCTTCAGCTTCATATCTTGCAGAAGGAGACGTTACAACCTCAACCTGTTTAATTGATTCAGAGGGTACAGATCTTAAACCTTCTGGACCAGATAATCCGACAAGACCTGATGGTTTTCCATTTATTAATATTTTAACATTACTATTACCTCTTAAGGATACATTTCCATCGATATCTACCTCTAGTGAAGGGATATTTGCTAATACATCACTTACACTTCCTCCTCGAACTGTAATATCTTGTCCTATGTTATATATCTTTTTATCTAGTCTTATTTCAACTTCAGTTCTCTCAGCTCTTACCTCAACCTCTTCTAGTAAATTAACATCAATGTTTAATTTAACTTCTCCAAGAGATAGATCACTTCTAATAACTACTTTTTCTTTTGTAAAAGATTCAAATGATATATAGTCTATTTTAATATTATACATCCCTGGCTTTACTTCAATTGAAAAGTTTCCGTTTCTATCAGTAATACCTCCAGTTACTTCATCTTTTTTTAATTGGTTAGATAGAGTAATAGTAGCATACTCTAGAGCTTCGCCAGTATCTATATCTAATACCTTTCCAGATACTTTGAAACTCATGTTTTGATATTGTTGCATTAAAGCAGCTCTATCTCTTTGTTGAGATCCATCTCTTTCTTGAGATATTGCAGGAATTGAAGAAATTAAGAAAATAAGAAATAATAAATTTTTCATTTGAGGCATATTTAATTCTATAATTCTACGTGGCAAAAATAGTCATTTAATAGACATTAATCATATCTTTTTGACTTACGTCTAGTTTTTGTAATAATATCTATTTGTTCTTTACTTAATGATTTTCTAAACTCTTCCCTTAATTTTCTAATTCTGTTTTCAAAATCATGGACAAGTTTACGTTGTTTTCTTTTCATCTTAGACATTATATTATGTTTTCTCTCAGCAAAACTCAACGAACTATCCTTTAGAGTTTCTTTTTGAATATTAGACAACATATCTTTCAATACTTTTCGTTGCTCTTGCAAAATGTCTTTTTCTTTAGCAAGAAGTTCTTTTTGTTTATCGGATAAACTTTCCATAAGATCTTTAACCATAGGCAGGATTCTACCTTTAGGGGATTGCATTTTGCCCTTAGGAGAGCGCATTTTGCCCTTAGGAGAGCGCATTTTGCTTTTAGG
>CAYTIE010000001.1:0-31335 GCA_964437815.1 uncultured Flavobacteriaceae bacterium | reverse complement strand
CTTTTAGGGGATTGCATCTTATAATTATGTTCTTGTTTAGGTATACTATCCTGAGCCATGATGGAGTTGCCGCTAAATACTAATAGAGTTATTAATGTCAATTTTGATAATATTCTTTTCATTTTTATTATGTTATATATATTATGACACGAGTTGAATCAAAAAGTTTATTTTTTATAAATTATATTATTACTTGATGTATTTGTAACTAAATAATCAAATACGTATTGTTCTGTTATTTCTTCACCTGAAATCAGTGAATAGAGTAGAGCAGAATCCTCTATTGTTGAATTATCATTACCAATATTTTGATTAGAATTTATAACGAAGAATCCTATTATAAAGATTGCAGCTATTGAGTATGGTATAAACTCACTTAAACTTTTTAAATTGGAAATATTACGCTTTTTATTAACTGAGAGATCAAACAATTTAGTGTTCGATTCTTCAAAGTAGTTTTTTGGAATTTTAAAACCAAGTTCTTTATTGTAATTTTTTTTCATATTAATGTTAATTTTTACTCAGTTATATCTCTTTTAATTTTTTTCTCAACATCATAATATATCGATTTTATAGTGTTTTCATTCATTTCTAGAATTTTTGAAATTTCTTTAAATTTAAGTTCATCAAAATATTTCATATTAAAAATAGTTCTTTGTCTAACAGTTAATTCTGATAATAACTGATGAAATTTTACTGACAGCTTATTTGCATCGAAATAATTATCTGCATATAGCTTTTTGGTATAATTTTCCTGTACAGTGTCAATATTTATTTTTTTAATTTTAGACTCATTTGATAAAAACCTTATAGATTCGTTATAAGCTATTCTATAAATCCAAGTTGATAACTTACTCTCTTGTCTAAATTTATCTATATTTCGATAGATTTTTATATATGTATTTTGTAATACATCATTTGCTGATTCGTGAGATAAAACAACTTTTCTAATCATCCAATAAATCTTAAACTGATATAAGTCGATTAATATTTTAAAACCTTTGTTTTTTAATTCTTTAGATTTTAATAATATAACTAATTCTTCATCTTTCAACTTATATATTTTTATTTAGACACTACTAAATTAAAAAAGTTGAATGAAACAGAAACTTAAATGAGTGAATGTAAAAATAATTAAAGAAACTATTAATGGTATTCTTTAGGAATTATCATCCTGTTTCTCTTTCCTAATTCTTTTGATAAAACCCACAAATTTTTTCATTAAAGGAATACCAGTAATAAATGAAAGAATAGTAATTATTATAAATAGAGTTGTCACTTTACAGCCTTTATTATTGCCTTAAATGCATTTTGGTTATTCATTGCAAGATCAGCAAGAACCTTTCTGTTAAGAGTAATATTTTTTTTCTTTGCTTTATGCATGAATTCACTGTAGGAAAGACCGTGTTCTTTACAAGCTGCATTTATTCTAACTATCCATAAAGCCCTAAAGTTTCTTTTTTTATTTCTTCGGTCTCTGTATGCATAAACCAATCCTTTTTCAACTGCATTTTTTGCAACTGTCCAAACATTTTTCCTTCTACCAAAGTATCCTTTAGCTTGTTTTAATATTTTTTTTCTCTTAGCTCTTGAAGCTACTGAATTATCCGATCTAGGCATTTTACTTTAATCTTAATTGTCTTTTAATATTTTCTTTATCACTATCATGAACAAGTCCAAAATGAGTTAATCTAAGTTTTCTCTTCTTTGACTTTTTTGTCAAAATATGATTTTTGAAAGCATGCTTTCTTTTAATCTTTCCAGATCCAGTTATTTTAAACCTTTTCTTCGCACTGGATTTTGTTTTCATTTTTGGCATTATTCCTATTTCTTTTTTGGTGTTATAAACATTATCATTCTTTTTCCTTCTAATTCTGGCATTTGCTCTACAGTTCCAAACTCTTCAAGCTCCTGAGCTAATCTTAAGAGTAAAATCTGTCCTTGCTCTTTAAATATTATCGATCTTCCTTTAAAGAAAACAAATGCTTTTAATTTTGCACCGTCTTTTAAAAATTTTTCTGCATGTTTCTTTTTAAATTGATAATCGTGTTCATCTGTTTGAGGTCCAAATCTAATTTCCTTAACTACTATCTTGGTAGCTTTTGATTTTAATGCTTTGTCTCTCTTCTTTTGTTCATATAAAAATTTCTTATAATCTAAAATTTTACATACAGGTGGAGATGCTTTAGGAGAAATTTCAACAAGATCTAATTCTTGATCTCTTGCTATTCTAAGAGCATCGTTAACAGAATATACACCTATATCGACATTATCACCAACCAGTCTTATTTCATCGGCTGTAATTTTGGAGTTAATTCTGTGAGGATCCTCTTTGAATACTCTTCTTCCCCATCTCCTGTTTGTCTTTTTTCTTCTTATAGCTATAACAATTTGTTTTTAGTTAATATTAAATTCTGGTATACTATCAGAAATTTCTTTTTTGAAAATATCTAAAAACTTATCAATTTTCATTTCACCTAAATCTCCTTCTTTATGTTTTCTAATCGAAACTGTTCCATTTTTTTCTTCATTCTCTCCTATTATAATCATGTAAGGAATCTTGTTTATTTCAGATTCTCTTATTTTTTTACCTACAGTTTCATTTCTATCATCTAGGTGGGCGCGAATTTCGTGATTTTCTAAGATATTTAAAACTTTTTGACCATAATTTTTATAGTTTTCACTTACAATTAATATCTCAATTTGAGTAGTAGATAACCATAATGGAAATAATCCACCTGTATGTTCAAGAAGTATTGCTACAAATCTTTCCATACTTCCAAATGGAGCTCTATGAATCATAACTGGTCTTAAATCCTCGTTTTTAGGGCCTTTATAAGAAAGTTTAAACCTTTCTGGAAGATTATAATCAACTTGAATTGTTCCTAATTGCCAACTTCTTCCTAAAGCATCTTTTACCATAAAATCAAGTTTTGGACCATAAAAAGCAGCTTCTCCATATTCAATTTTATAACTCAAACCTTTTTCCTTTGTAGCATTTATAATTGCATTTTCTGAAATTTCCCAATTTTTCTTTAATCCAATATATTTTTCTGGTTTGTTATCATCTCTAAGAGAAACTTGGGCATGAAAGTCTTCAAAACCTAGAGATTTAAAGACATACAAAACTAGGTCAATAGTATTTTTAAATTCAGAATCAAGCTGATCGGTTGTACAAAAAATATGAGCATCATCAACTGTAAATCCTCTAACTCTACTTAGCCCATGAAGTTCACCACTTTGTTCATATCTATAAACAGTTCCAAATTCGGCAAGTCTTAAAGGAAGATCTTTATAGCTTAATGGTTTGGAGTTGAATATCTCACAGTGATGAGGACAATTCATTGGTTTTAATAAAAATGTTTCATTTTCATTTGGAGTATTTATTGGTTGAAAACTATTTTCCCCATATTTTTCATAGTGACCAGAAGTAACATATAAATCTTTTAAGCCTATATGAGGAGAAATAACTTTTTTATATCCTGCTTTTCTTTGAGCTTCTTCAAGAAATCTTTGAAGTCTATCTCTTAATTCAGTCCCTTTTGGAAGCCATAATGGAAGGCCTTGACCAACTTTTTGAGAGAAAGTAAATAAACTAAGTTCTTTTCCGAGTTTTCTATGATCTCTTTCTTTTGCTTTCTCTACTAATTCAAGATATTCATTTAACATCTTTTGTTTAGGAAAAGAGATTCCATATATTCTTGTTAACTGATTATTATTTTCATCACCTTTCCAATATGCTCCAGCAATATTTAAAAGTTTTACTGATTTTACCATTCCAGTAGAGGGTATATGACCACCTTTACATAAATCAGAAAAATTTGAATGATCACAAAATGTTATTGTACCATCTTCTAGATCTTCAATTAACTCTATTTTATATTCATTCTTTTCTTTTTTATAAAAATCTAATGCATCTGATTTAGTCGATTGGCGCATTTTAAATTCATTATCTTCTTTAGCAAATTCTAAAAATTTTTCTTCAATCTTTTTAAAATCATTTTCTGATGGATTATTTCCTCCAAAATCAACATCATAATAGAAGCCATTATCAATTGCTGGACCAATAGTCAATTTAGACTTTGGATAAATGTGTTTTATTGTTTGAGCCAATATGTGTGCAGATGAATGCCAAAAGGCTTTTTTCCCTTCATCATCATCCCATGTAAAAAGTTTAATTTCACCATCTTGATCTAATCCTGAACTTAACTCAACAACTTCTGAATTATATGAAGCTGATATTACTTTTCTTGCTAGACCTTCACTAATACTTTTAGCAATATCAATTACCCTTGTTCCTTTTTTGAACTCTTTTACATTACCATCTGGGAAACTAACTTTAATCATATAATTATTAGTATACTACAAAATTAGTTTAATTTATTTTTTGGTCCTAGAGTTCCATTAAGGATATTTGCAATACCCTTGTAACCATAATATACAGCAAGGAATGATATAATACTTCCAATTATAAGAACTATAATAAAAAAAGGATGGTCTTGATTTTTGAATGATTGTGAGATAACTACAGGCCCTACAAAGCAAAGGCTAATACCTATTATTACTTGTTTAAATCCTTTTTTTAAATAATTATTCATTATTAAAATTATCAATTGCTGAACGAACGCTTTTATGTTTAATTATTAATTGATCGGCTTTCTCCATATCAACACTAAGTTCTTTCATTACAATTTCTCTAGCTCTTTTATTTAATTTAGAATTGGTTAGTTGCATATCGACCATTTTATTACCTCTAACATGGCCAATGAGAATCATTGAAATAGTCGATATCATATTTAGTATTAATTTTTGGGATGTACCCGCTTTAAGTCTTGAGCTACCGGTTACAAATTCTGGGCCGACAATTACTTCAATCTTATGATCACTATATTCTGATAAAGGGGTTTTTCTATTACATGTGATACATGCAGTCGGAATATTATTTTCTTTACAATCCCTAAGTCCTCCAACAACATATGGTGTAGTTCCAGAAGCAGCAATCCCAATTACAAAATCATTTGATGTAATATTATTTGACTTTAGATCATCCCAAGCCTGACTGTAGCTATCTTCAGCTATTTCTATAGAGCTATATAAAGCGGGTACACCACCAGCTATAAGTCCAACAACTTTTTCAGGAGGAGTGCCAAATGTGGGAGGGCATTCTGATGCATCAAGAACACCTAATCGACCACTTGTTCCTGCTCCAATATAGAACAACCTTCCACCACTTTTCATTTTTAGGGCAACCTCTTCTATAAGCTTAGTTATTTCTGGAAGGACTTTTTGAACTGCGTTTACTGCATTATTATCCTCCTCATGCATTGATTCAACTAGCTCCTTTACAGATTTTTTCTCTAAATCATCATGATTAGAATCTTGTTCTGTAATCTTGATAAAATCCATATTAGGTTCCTTTTATTTTTCTCTCTAGATTACTTTTTAATTCTTTAAATAATTGTTTAGTTGTAAGGTAATTTGAACTAACCATATCATCCTTAAACACTAATAATGCAAGATCCTTTGTCATTTTTCCTTCTTCAATTGTTTTTATACAAACACTTTCTAGTAACTTACAGAAATCAATAAGATCTTGATTAGTATCTAATTTACCTCTGTGCATAAGACCTCTTGTCCAAGCAAAAGTAGAAGCAATTGGATTAGTAGATGTTTCTTCGCCTTTCTGATGAAGTCTATAATGTCTTGTTACTGTCCCATGCGCAGCTTCAGATTCCATAGTTTTTCCATCAGGTGTAACCAAAGTAGATGTCATTAAGCCTAAAGAACCAAATCCTTGTGCTACTATATCTGACTGTACATCTCCATCATAATTTTTACATGCCCAAACAAAACCACCTTTCCATTTAATTGCAGCTGCAACCATATCATCAATTAATCTATGTTCATAAGAAAGATTTTCTTTCTCAAATCTATCTTTAAATTCATTGTCATAGACCTCTTGAAAGATATCTTTAAACCTTCCGTCATAGGCTTTTAGTATTGTATTTTTCGTTGATAAATAAAGAGGCCATTTTTTATCTAAGGCTCTATTCATACAGGATCTTGCAAAACCATATATAGATGAATCTATATTATACATAGACATAGCTACACCATCCTCTTGAAAATTATAAACTTCCCATGATTTTTGATCTCCTCCATTTTCTGGTGTAAATGTCATTGTCAATTTACCCTTACCTTTAGTTACAATATCAGTTGCTTTATATTGGTCACCAAAAGCATGTCTTCCAATACAAATTGGTCTTTCCCATCCTTGAACATACCTTGGAATATTTTTTACAATAATAGGTTCTCTAAAGACAGTTCCTCCTACAATATTTCTTATAGTTCCATTAGGGGATTTATACATTTTTTTTAACGAGAACTCTTTTACCCTATCTTCATCAGGAGTAATTGTCGCACATTTAATTCCTACATTATATTTTTTTATTGCATTTGCTGCATCAATGGTGACTTGGTCGTCTGTTTTATCTCTAGAATCTATACTAAGATCAAAGTATTTTATATCTAAATCTATATAATCAAGAATTAAATCATTTTTGATATATCTCCAAATGATTCTTGCCATTTCATCACCATCAATTTCAACAATGGGGTTGGCTACTTTAATTTTTGACATAATAGTAAATTATCTTTCTTTAATTCTAGCTTTTTTACCTGTCAATTCTCTAAAATAATATATTCTGGATTGTCTGACTTTACCGCTTTTATTAATTTCAATCTTTTTTAAACCAGGCATATTTATAGGAAAAATCCTCTCTACACCAATAGTACCAGACATTTTTCTTATTGTAAATGTTTTTGATTGACCTCTACCTTTTATTTGAATAACTACACCTTTGAAAAATTGGGTACGAACTTTATCTCCCTCTCGAATTTCATAATAAACTGTAATTGTATCTCCAGCTGAAAATGAAGAAAATTCATTTTTTTTAATTAATTTTTCGTTTACTTGGGTTACTATAGATTCCATCAAAATAGTTTTTTGAATATCTGGTCAATTCCACCAAATTCAGTTGCAAAAGTAAACCTTTTTTAAAGATTATCAAAGAGTTTTGGGCGAAGTAATTTTGTCCTTTCAATAGACTCTTGATCTTTCCATTTTTCTATTTCTTTTTGATTACCAGAAATAAGAATATCAGGTACTTTTAAACCTTTGTAATTTGCTGGCCTAGTATATATTGGAGCAGAAACAACATTGTCTTGAAAGCTATCCGATAAAGCCGATGATTCATCTCCAATTACTCCAGGAATTAGCCTTATGATAGAATCACATAAAATTGCTGCAGGTAGTTCACCTCCAGATAATACATAGTTGCCAATTGAAATTTCTTTTGTTATAAGATGTTCTCTAACCCTATGATCGACACCCTTATAGTGTCCACATAAAAGTATTAGGTTTTTTTTAGTAGATAAGTAGTTTGATTTTTTTTGATTAAGAACTTCTCCATCAGGAGTTAGATAAATTATCTCATCGTAGTTGTTTTCTTTTTTTAATTTACTAATACAATTATCAATAGGTTCTATTTTTATAATCATTCCAGCCCCACCTCCATAAGGACTATCATCAACATGTCTAGAATTTTCTGCATAATCCCTTAGATTATGAGTTACTATCTTAACTTTTTTTGATTTAATTGCCTTTTCTATAATTGAAAAAGAATTAAGATTATCAAATAGCTCAGGAAATAGCGTTAAAATATCAATCCTCATTAGTTATTTACTTTTTGCAAAGTGACTATTGTTCTATTTAATTTATTTTCTCTAGAATAAATCACGTTAACTTGATCTCCTGGTCTTTTAGTTGAAAGATATCCAGATAAGTCAGAAAATTTATTAATCTTTATCCCATCAATTTCCTTTATTATGTCGCCTTTTTTTAAACCTGCGAGGTCAGCTCCAAATCCTGGTTCTATGATATCAATATAAAATCCTTCAGTATCTGTTAAATTAAGTTGTTTAGAGTATGATGACTTTAAAGCTACCCCTCTAACACCTAATAAACCTTTTTGTACGTCTCCATACTCAAGAATATCCTCAAATATTTTTCTAACTATATTACTTGGAATTGCAAAAGAGTATCCAACAAATCCACCTGTCATTGACTGAATAGCTGTATTAATACCTATTAACTCACCATTAATATTTACAAGTGCTCCACCACTATTTCCAATATTAACAGCAGCATCAGTTTGAATAAATGACTGATTTATCTGATCATACTCATTTAAATCTCTTGATTTAGAACTAATAATTCCAGCTGTGACTGTTGAATTTAAATTGTATGGATTACCAACAGCAAGAACCCATTGACCAATTTGACTATTTTCAGAATCTCCAAATAGAATATATTCAAACTTTTCATTAGAATTTATCTTTAAGACTGCTACATCTGTAACTTCATCTGATCCAACTATTTCTGCTTTATATTCTTTATTATCATTTGTTGTAACTATCACTTCACTAGAATTTTCAATAACATGATGATTAGTGATTATATATCCATCGGGAGATATAATAACTCCAGATCCTGTTCCAACTCTTTTTCTAGAATCATCTCCATAAAAAAATTGTAAAGCCCATGAATCATTTTCTTTAACAATAGATGTGTTTTTAACATGAACAACTGCATTAATTGACTTTTTTGCAGCAAAAGTTAAATCTGGTAATCCAGCATTATTTGAAGATTGAATATTATTAATTCCAGAAGTATTTAGAAAGCTGTTGGAATAATCAATGTATGCTGAATTATTTAGTTCTTCTTCCATTGGTGTACTATTTAAAAATATTGAATAGAATATAATTGAAAGAATTGAACATGTTAATGAAACAATTATAATTTTTAAGGTAGATTTCATCTTTTTATTTGTAAAAATAATATATTATGCCTTTGAATAATTTTTTTTTAACGATTGTTTAACATGGATAATGTAAATGAATATATCTTACGAGCTCTTGAACCAAATGATTTGGACTTATTATATGATATAGAAAATGATAAGTCTTTATGGAAATATTCAAATACATCTTCTCCATTTTCGAAACATAGTCTTAAAAAATTTATTGAGAATTCTCATCTTGATATTGTTGAGCATAAACAAATTAGATTAGTGTTAAGTGATATGAAGAACACAGCATTTGGTTTTATTGACTTATTCAAATATGACATGATTAACAGAAGGGCGGGAGTAGGGATAATTATTTTTAAAAAATATAGATCTAAAGGCTTGGGCTCTAAATCATTGATTTTAATAGAAGAGTATGTTGCAAAACACATTCCTATTCATCAACTTTATGCTAATATTTCAACTGAAAATATTGAAAGTATTAAACTTTTTGAAAAACATGGTTACCTTAAAGTTGGAAATAAAAAAGATTGGATATTTTATAATAATAAATATTTTGATGAGTTACTTTATCAAAAAATTATAGGTAAATGAAAAATGCAACATTAATTTCTGTTACAAGTGCGTTTATGATACTACTATTTAGTTATTATAATATAATGCATAGAGATAATACAAATTTTGATGAAGACTCTACTTTTATCTATATAAACTCATCTGATAGTATAGTTAGTATTTTAGATACAATAAATCAAAAAATAAAATTTCCAAAGACTTTCTTAAGGGCTGCTAAAAGGATGGATTATACTGAAAATATTAAATCAGGAAGATTCAAGGTGAACAAGGGAGCTGGGAATAAAGAAATTATTAATTCATTAAAGTTTAACAATACACCTTTAACAGTTACTTTTAATAATCAGGAAAGAATCCAAGATTTAGTTGGAACAGTTTCTAGACAAATATTGGCAGATAGTATTTCTTTATTAAATGCTTTTCTTGAAAAGAGTTTTTTAGAAGATAATGGCTTTGATGATTTAAATTCTATGTCTATGTATATTCCTAACTCATACAATATTTATTGGAATACTAGTCCTGAGGATTTTAGAGATAGAATGCTAGAAGAGTATAATAAGTTTTGGAATCAAGATAGGTCAGAAAAAGCTAAAAGTTTAGGCTTAACTAGATTAGAGGTCATTTCTCTTGCATCAATTGTACAAATTGAGAGTAGAAAAATTGATGAACGCCCAAGAGTTGCAGGCTTATACATTAATAGGCTTAGAGATAATATGAGGCTTCAAGCAGATCCTACAGTAATTTATACAATAAAAGAATATTACAAGAATTTTGACACTATAATTAGAAGAGTACTTTATCGTGATCTTAAACTGGATTCAGAGTTTAATACATATAAAATTAAAGGTATTCCTCCTGGTCCTATAACAATGCCAGATATATCAGCTATAGACGCTGTTCTTAACTACGAGAAACATAATTATTTGTTTATGGTAGCTAACCCTTCTAATAGAGGGTATCATCTTTTTGCAAGCGATTTAGATGGACATAACAGAAATAAAAAGGCATATATCCGCTGGATAAACAGTAAAGGGATATACAGATAAAAATTTATACAGTTAGTCTTTGATTTAAGTCTTCGACATATTTCCTGAATTGCTTATCAGTAAAACTTAAATTATCAACTGTCTTACAAGCATGAAGTACAGTAGCATGATCTCTTCTTCCAATTTGAGTACCTATACTGGCAAGAGAAGCTTTTGTGAATTTTTTCGCAAAATACATTGCAATTTGTCTTGCTTGAACAATGTGTCTTTTTCTAGTTTTTGATTGAAGGGTTTCTATATCCATTTGAAAATAATCTGATACAACTTTTTGTATGTAATCTATAGATACTTCTCTTCTGTTATTCTTAACAAATTTATTTATAACATCTTTAGCTAAATCTAGAGTAATCTCTACTTTGTTAAATGAAGATTGAGCTATTAGGGAAATAATAGCACCCTCTAGTTCCCGAATATTTGAATTTATATTTTTTGCTACATATTCAGTTACTTCATTATCAATTTCAACACCATCTCTAAATAACTTATTCTTAAGAATAGAAACTCTAGTTTCAAAATTAGGAGTTTGAAGTTCAGCTGATAACCCCCATTTAAATCTAGAGAGGAGCCTTTGCTCAATATCTTGCATATCAATAGGAGCTTTATCTGATGTCAAAATAACTTGTTTGCCATTTTGATGAAGATGGTTGAATATATGGAAGAATACATCTTGAGTTCCAGATTTCCCAGATAAAAATTGAACATCATCAACAATTAATATATCAATAACCTGGTAAAAGTGTATAAAATCATTTCTGTTGTTTTTTTTAACTGAATCAATATATTGTTGTGTAAATTTTTCTGCAGAAATATATAAAACAGTTTTGTCCGGATATTTATTTTTAATATTTACACCAATTGCATGAACAAGATGAGTTTTTCCCAAACCAACACCTCCATATATTAATAAAGGATTGAATGAAGTTCCTCCTGGCTTACTTGCAACTGCTAACCCAGCTGATCTAGCAAGCCTATTAGAATCTCCTTCAAGAAAATTTTCAAAGGTGTAATTTGGATTAAGTTGAGACTCTATTTGGAGATTCCTAATTCCCGGTATTACAAAAGGATTTTTTAATTCACTAGTAAAACTTGTAAATGAGGTTTCAACATTTTGGGATTTTATACTAGAATTATTTGAGCTTGGTATTTTTTCAGTGAAAGGGGCTTTATTACCAAAAGTGTTTTCCATTTTAATAATATATACAAGCCTAGCATCTTTACCTAACTCTTTTACTAATGCAAGCTTTAATATTTTTATGTAATGTTCTTCTAACCATTCATAGAAAAATTTGCTAGGAACCTGAATGCTTAATACGTTATCAGTTACTTTTATGGGTATTATCGGTTTAAACCAAGTATTGTATGCTTGAGGTTGAATATTATCTTCAATAAATGATAAGCAGTTGTTCCAAACTGATGAAGGACTTTGACTCATTTTTTGTTAACTTGTTTTAATGACATTTATACTGAATTCTATGGGTTTTTTGGTTGTTTGAACAAATATGAATTAAAAAAAATGAAAAAAAAAGTAAAAAAAATCAATTAGACTATTGATTATTAATTTTTTTTTTCATAAAATAAGGAGAAGTAGACTTGTAGGAATTATTATAAAATCTTTCAAAAAATTAGATGGTTTATGAAGTATATAACAAAAAAAAATAAGGTTAGGTATTATGAAACTGATCAAATGGGTTTTGTTCATCATAGTAACTACTTAAAATATTTTGAAATGGCAAGAATTGAATGGTTTGATTTTTTAGGCATAAGGTATGATGAATTAGAAAGAAAAAATATTTGGTTACCTGTTGTTAAATGTTCAATTAATTATACTAATCCTCTTTTTTTTGGAGATGAATTTGAAGTTCATGTTAAATGCGAGAAAGAGCCTATGTCAACAATTGAATTTAGTTATGAAGTTATTAATGGTAATAAAGTACAGATATGTAATGGAATTACTAAGCTAGCATTTTATAATCCTAAAACAAAAAGACCTAAAAAGTGTCCAGCAGAAATTAAAGAAAAATTTTTCAATTCTTAAAGAATTCATATAACCGATCATCTTCTATCATTATATAATTAGAATCAGTTATGTTAAAATTTGGTCGAGGTGTGCCTTCTTTTAATTCTTTATTTGTTTTAATAATTCTTATACAATCCCAATAATTATTATCTATAAAAAATTGAAGAGTCTTTCTTCCACCTTCAACAATAACTGATTGAATACCCAGGTTATAAATAGTATTAATTATTGACTCCTTATTATTAAAATCATTGGCAATAATATTTATTCCATCGATTTTCTTTTTAGAGTTTGAGAAGACTATTGATCTAGATTCACTATTTAATACTTTTGATTTTAAAGGTATCCTAAATTTAGGATCAATTATTATCCTTATGGGGTTTTTACCTTTATAGAATCTAGAAGTTAATTTGGGATTGTCATCAATTATTGTCTGCACTCCAACTAAAATAGATTGTTCTTCTGTTCTCCATTTGTGAGACAATACTTTTGACTTTTGATTTGATAACCATACAACTTTTCCTGAATTTAATTTATCTTTTATCGGACCTATAAAACCATCTTTGCTTTCAGCCCACTTTAATGTTATATACGGTTTTTTATATTTATTGAATGATATAAATCTTCTATTTATAAAATTACATTCGTCTTCTAGAACATTAACCTTTACATTACATCCATTTCTTCTTAAATGTTCAATACCATTTCCATCAACATTTTTATTTGGATCTTTAATTCCTATTATTATATTTCGTATTCCATATTTTAATATCAAATCTGTACATGGAGGGGTTTGTCCATGATGATTACAAGGTTCAAGATTTACATATAATGAGCAATTTTTTAATATACTCTTATCTTTAATTTTATTAATTGCATCAACTTCAGCATGAACACTACCATATGATTTATGCCATCCTTCACTAATAATTTTATTATCTAAGACAATCACGCATCCTACAAGAGGATTAGGGTATGTTTCTCCAATCCCCTTTATTGCAATGTCGAGACATCTTTGCATGAAAAAATTATCATTATTCATTTAATATAATATTAATTAAATCTATTGTAAATTTAGATTAAATTTATTTTGGTAGTGAATGTTAGAGAGGTAAAAAGGTCTGATAATTTTGAATTAGCGACGTTATTAAGAAAGATACTTGTTGAGATGGGTGTTCCGAAAAAAGGAACTGCATTTGAAGACCCCGAAATCGATTCTATTTATGAAACATATAATTTTCCAAGATCTAAATATTTTGTTATTGAAGAAAATGGTATAATTAAGGGTGGAGCTGGAATTTCTCAATTAAAAGATGAGGCATATGAAATATGTGAGTTTCAAAAAATGTATTTTGATTTATCTATAAGAGGTAAAGGCATAGGTTCGTTAATGATTGAGAAATGTTTGAATTTTGCAAAAAAAAATAAGTTTAAAGTATGTTATATAGAAACAATGCCAAATATGTTAGGTGCTCAAAAGCTATATTTGAAATATGGTTTTGAATATATTTATTCACCAATGGGAAACACAGGACATTATGCTTGTCCAATTTGGATGATAAAATCATTATAGATGAATCTTATTGAGTTAAGAAATCTTTATAGAGAAACTTTAAATGATTTTAGTATTAGAGAGTCAGATTACTTACTTAAGACTCTTTTAAAAGAATATTTTAGTCTAGAATTTACTTTTATTAATCTTAATCCAGACTATAAATTAAAAGCATCTCAAATAACTAAAATATTAGAAAGTTTAGATAAGCTGAAAAAAAATTATCCAATAGATTATATAATCAACAAAAAACTTTTTTTAGATAATGAATTTTATGTTAATGAAGATGTTTTAATACCAAGGCCCGAAACTGAAGAGTTAACTAACTGGATATTAGAGGATAATGAAGGAATAAAAGAAAAAAAAAGAGTAATTGACATTGCAACAGGTTCAGGGTGTATAGCTATAACCTTATCTTTTTATAACAAATATTTTGAAACTTTAGGTGTAGATATTTCAAAAAAAGCATTAGATGTTTGTGAAAAAAATAAAAAAAGCCTTTCTTCAGAAGTAACTTTTATGGAACTTGATATAATAGAAGAAAAGACTTTCTCTAAAAAATTTGATATTATTGTTTCAAATCCACCATATATAACAAAAAATGAAAATTTAACAATAGGTAAAAATGTAAAATTTGAACCCCAAATTGCTCTATTTGCTCCATCAAAAGATCCACTTTTATATTATAAAAAAATAATAAATTTCTCTAAGATCAACTTGAATAAAAATGGAGATATATATTTTGAAATTAATCCTCTTTATATCAAAGAAATAAAGCAAATACTTGCTGAAAATAATCTAAATGATGTTAACTTTAGGGATGATTTTAGGGGTAAAAAAAGATTTTTAAAGATTGCATTTTAATGAAAGAAATTGAATCTAGAATATTAGAGTTAAGAAGATTAATTATTGAGCATAATCATAATTATTATAATCTTGATACTAACTTGATTTCTGATTTTGAATATGACAAACTACTCAATGAGTTAGTAGAGCTTGAAAAAGAATATCCTGAGTTTTCTGATCCGGAATCACCTTCTTTTCGTGTTGGTGGTGGACTTTCTGAAAAATTTGATTCTGACTCACATATATACCCAATGTATTCCTTAGATAACACATACTCTGATGAAGAGCTCGATTTATGGTTTAAAAGAATTGTTAAAGTTTTAAATATATCTGATTTTGAATTTTGTTGTGAATTAAAATATGATGGTGCATCTATAAATCTTTTATATGAAAGAGGAAAGCTAATTAGAGGTCTTACTAGAGGAGACGGAACACAGGGTGATGATATAACAGTAAACTTGAAGACCATAAATTCTATACCGTTAAAATTAACAACAGGAAAATTTTTTGAAAAATTTGAAATTAGAGGAGAAATTATAATGCCAACAGATTCATTTAAAGCTTTAAATAAGAAACGAGAATTAATTGGCGAGCCTTTATTTATGAATCCAAGAAATACTGCCTCAGGTAGTATTAAACTTCTTGACTCTAAAGAAGTAGCTAGAAGACCATTGGAATGCTTTTTATACTCTATAGTTTCAGATAATTTAACTATAAACAAACATTCTGATTTACTTGATCTAGCAAGGGAAATGGGGTTTAATGTCCCAAACTATGATAAGGTTTATAATAATATAGAAGGGGTAAAAGATTTTATAAAATATTGGGACAAAGAAAGAGAAAATTTACCTTTTGAAATAGATGGTATTGTAATCAAAATTAATAACATAGATCATCAAAAAAAATTAGGATTTACCTCTAAATTTCCTAGATGGGCAATTGCATATAAATTTAAAGCAGAAAACCTTATAACTAAATTAAGCTCGATTTCATTTAATGTTGGAAGAACAGGAGCAATAACTCCAGTTGCAAATTTAGAACCTGTTTTAATTTCAGGCTCAATAGTCAAAAGGGCTTCTCTGCATAGTTATGATCAAATGAAAAAATATAAACTTAGAGTTGATGACTCTGTTTTTGTTGAAAAAGGTGGTGAAATAATTCCAAAAATAACTGGTATTGATTTTAATAATAGAGGGTTAGAAGAAAATGAAATTGCTTTCCCAAATTTATGCCCTGAATGTAATACAACTCTTGAAAAACATAAATCTGAAGCAAACTATTTTTGTCCAAATACTCTTAATTGTAGACCTCAAGCAATTGGAAGGATTCAACATTTTGTTTCAAGGAAGGCTATGAATATTGATGGCCTCGGGGATGAAACTATAAGATTACTATATGATAAAGACCTACTTAATGATATGTCGGATATATATAATTTAGATTACGATAAAATTTCTAAATTGGATGGTTTTGCTGAAAGGTCAGTTGAGAATTTAAAAAAAGGAATCGAGAATTCAAAAACAAAATCTTTCCAAAAAGTTCTCTACGGGATTGGGATTAGATATGTAGGTGAATCTGCTTCAAAAAAAATTATAAAACATATTGATTCTATATATGATTTAATTAATATGGATTTTGAGACTTTATCTTCAATAGATGAGATTGGTGATAAAACAGCATATAGTATTGTCTCTTATTTTAATAATGATTTGAATAAAAAAATTCTTCAAAACCTTGAAAATGCGGGTCTTAGCCTTAGGAAAAATAAACAGTCAAAAAGCATCTCAAATAAGCTGTTAGGAAAAAAAATAGTTATATCAGGAGTTTTTGAAAATTATACAAGAGATGAATTGATTAGTGTAATTGAAATAAATGGAGGTGAGATAAAATCTTCAGTTTCATCAAGTATTTCTTTTATAATTGGTGGAGATAAAATAGGGGTATCAAAGAAAAGCAAGGCTCAGGAATTAAATATTCCTATTATCACTGAAAAGGATTTCACTAATTTAATTTCATAAACTTATTATAAATTTGTTAATTATATTTTATATAATTAATACATTCGCAAAATGATTAGACTCATAGGCATTTTTTTAATAATATCCTTTTTAACTATTTCCTGTAATGATTATCAGAAATTACTTAATAGTACAGAAAATGAAGTAGATAAATACACTGCTGCTGAAAAATATTATGATAATGGAGAGTTTAGAAGGGCAAATGCTCTATTAGAACAAATTATGCCAAGCTATAGTGGGAAACCTCAAGGTGAGAGACTTAGATTCTTTTTTGCAAATTCATATTTTGAAACCAAATCATATTATTTAGCTGCTATTCAATTTGAAAATTTTATAAAATCATACCCTAATAGCCAAAGAATTATGGATGCTTATTTTATGGAAGGGAAATCATATTTTATGTTATCTCCTGCGCATAGTCTAGATCAAGATGATACTAATACTGCAATTGAAAAACTTCAGATTTTCGTAAATAGATATCCTAATTCTGAGTTCACATCAGAAGCAATTGAGCTAATTGAACAGTTACAAAATAAGATTGAAAAAAAAGAATTTGAAATTTCTAAGCAATATTATACAATTAGAGATTATAATTCTGCAATTAAAGCTTTAGATAATTTTATGGCAGACTATCCAGGAACTATTTTTCGTGAGGAAGCATTATACTATAGATGGTTATCTACTTATGAAATTGCTATAAATAGTATAGAATCCAAGATATTAGAGAGAGTTGCAGAACTTGAAAGATCTCTTGTTAATTTTTTAAAATATTATCCAGAGACTATTTTTATTGAGGATTTATCATATAAATTAAATAATGCAAAAAAAATAATTAACTAAATAAACACTATGAATAAATACAGAAATTCTAATGCTTCTAATACTACTAAGACTTATGATAGAAGTGATATTGAAAAACAAACAAACAATATCTACGAAGCAATATCAATAATCGCAAAAAGGTCAAGTCAAATTAATTCTGAAATAAAAAAGGAACTTCATGATAAATTAGATGAATTTGCTACTCACAATGATAATCTCGATGAGATCTTTGAGAATAAAGAACAAATAGAAGTTTCTAGATTTTATGAGAGACTTCCAAAGCCATATGCTATTGCTATTCAAGAATGGTTAGATAATAAAGTTTACTATAGAGATACTGAGGAATCTGAAGAAAAATAAAACACTAAAAGATGAGTGTTTTAGGTGAAATATATTAATTGGCATATCTGGTGGAATAATAGTATATAAAATCCCATTTATAAAAAGATGCTTAGAGAAATAAAAATAAATAACTATGCTTTAATTGATTCTATTGAAATGTCTTTTAAACCTGGGATGACATCTATTACTGGTGAAACAGGAGCTGGTAAATCTATTATTTTAGGTGGTCTTTCACTAGTATTAGGTTCAAGGGTCGATAATTCAAAAATCATAAATAAAAATATTAAATGTTTTGTTGAAGCTGTTTTTGATATAGGTGAGTATAATCTTAAGTCATTTTTTGATCAAAATAGTTTAGATTATGAAAAGCAAACAATTTTGAGAAGAGAAGTTATTCCTTCTGGTAAATCAAGAGCTTTCATAAATGACACTCCTGTTAATCTTGATATTCTTTCAAAACTCGGAAATTCTTTAATAGACGTACATTCTCAGCATAATAACTTAAATCTATTAGATAATAATTTTAAATATCTGATTTTAGATTCTCTTGCAAATAATGAAAAGTTGGTTCTAGACTATAAAAAAGAATATAATGATTTAAAAGAAATTGAAATAGAAATTGAAAAATTTGAAAAGAATAAACTTAATCTAGATGAACAGAGTGACTATAACAAATATTTACTTAAAGAATTTGAAGGAATTAAGCTAGAAGATATAGATATAGATAAACTTAAAGAACAGGTTAGAGAACTAGATAATCTTGAAGAAACTTTAATAATTTCAGTCAATATTATTAATGAAATTAATAATGATGAAATAGGTATAAATGATAAGCTTTCATTCTATATAAGGGAAATAAATAAAATCTCAAAGAACTCTTCTAAACTTGAAAGTTTTAGAGATAAATTTATTGACATAAAGGATGACTTAATTGATCTTACTAATGATTATCAGACTTACATTAAAAACCTTGAATCTAAAGATACTCAATCAGATGTTTTGAAGGAAAGTTTAGATTTAATCTATTCGTTGCAAAACAAGCATAGGGTTAATTCTATTGATGAGTTGATTGAAATAAAGAATGACTTATTAAAGAAAATTGATGACCATAATAATTTTGACAAGACAATATCAAAATTGAATTTAAAAAAAGAGAAAATTATAAAAAGATTAAATATACTAGCAAATAAGCTTCACCAAGGGAGAAAAGAAGCAATTCCAGTTTTTATTCAGAAAATGAATAATAATTTTAAAGATTTAGGAATGGAAAATTCAAAAATTAAAATTGACATATCTGAATCTGAAGAATTGACAAACAATGGTAACTCTTTGGTTGACTTTCTTTTTAAGGGTAACAAAGGAACGAAGTATAATGAATTAAAAAATATTGTGTCTGGAGGAGAAATTTCAAGAATTATGCTATCAATTAAAAGTATTTTATCAAAATATAAAAAGCTTTCAGCTATAATTTTTGATGAAATTGACACTGGTGTATCAGGAATTGTTTCCTCAAAAGTGGCTAATTTAATGTATAGTATGTCTAGAAATATGCAGGTTTTAACAATAACTCATTTGCCTCAAGTTGCATCAAAGGGAGATAATCATTTTAAAGTCTTTAAGTATGAGGATAAAAATAGAACTATAACAGATATTAAACTATTAAATAAATCTGATAGAGTTAGTGAAATTGCAGAAATGTTATCAGGTAAAAAACTAAATAAATCTGCTAAAGAACTTGCTAATCAGTTACTGAATTAAGTGTATCTTTATAGTATGAATAAAGGTTTACTTATAGCTTTGATGATGTTAGGATTAGTTATTATGATTATAATACTTGATAAAAAGAAGAAATAATGTCAAATTCTATTCTTAAAGGTAAAAAAGGTATAATTTTTGGAGCTCTTGATGAAAGTTCAATAGCTTGGGTTACTGCAAATAAGATTTATGATGAAGGGGGTAGGTTTGTCTTAACAAATGCTCCTGTTGCAATAAGAATGGGAAATATAAAAGAACTTGCAAACAAGACAGAATCAAAAGTTATTCCAGCTGATGCAACGAGCATAGAAGATCTGGAAAACCTTGTTGAGAGTGCAATGAATGATTTAGGTTCTAAATTAGATTTTATTCTTCATTCAATAGGTATGTCAGTTAATGTCAGAAAAGGTAAAGAATATACTGATTTAAACCATGATTGGATGACTAAGGGTTGGGATGTATCTGCAGTTTCCTTCCATAAGATGATGCAGACTCTTTTTAAATTAGACGCTATGAATGAATGGGGTAGTATTGTAGCATTAACTTATATAGCTTCTCAGAGAACTTTTCCAAATTATAATGACATGGCAGATAATAAAGCTTATTTAGAATCTATAGCAAGGAGTTTTGGTTATTATTTTGGGAAAGAGAAGAAAGTTAGAGTTAATACTATATCTCAGTCTCCAACTCCCACAACTGCTGGAAAAGGAGTAAAAGGTTTAGAGGATTTTTTAAATTATGCCGAATTAACATCTCCTCTTGGCAATGCTAGTGCAGAAGAATGTGCTGATTATACTATTTCTTTATTTAGTGACTACACAAGAAAAGTTACATTGCAGAACCTATATAATGATGGTGGGTTTTCAAATGTTGGAGTTAGCCAAGAAATAATTGATAAACTTAAAAATAAATGATATTAGTAGGATTAACTGGGGGTATAGGATCTGGTAAATCAACTGTTATTAATCATTTTAAAGAGTTAGGGGTAAATTGTTATCAAGCAGATAAAGAAGCTAAAAAATTAATGGATTCTGATCAGAATCTAATGAAAAAAATACAAAATTCTTTTGGCGACAACATTTATATTAATTCAAAACTAGATAGAAAGAAATTAGCTAGTATTGTATTTAGAAATAAAAAAAAGCTAGATCTTCTTAATTCTATTGTGCATCCAGTAGTTAATAAACATTTTACAAATTATTGCATAGGTCTAAATGATATTTATATAATTAAAGAGGTTGCAATAATATTTGAGACAGGGACTCAAGATAAATTTGATAAAATAATTTTAGTGAAAGCTCCAGAAGAGGAACGGATTAATCGAATAATTAATAGAGATGGGTGTAATAGGCAAGATGCAATTGATAGAATAAATAATCAAAAGAAAGACCAAGATAAAATAGATAAATGTGACTTTATAATTGACAATATTAATTTGGAAGATATTCCAAATAAGGTCAATAAAATCCATAGCATTCTATTAAATAGTATCTAAATACATTAACATTGCGTTAAGATTTTTTTAATTTTAAATTCCGAATTTTGTAAAAAAATAAAAAGTGAGCAGAAAAAATTTTATATCACTTGTTGCATTGATGACCTTTTCTTTGATAGGAATAATTTTCCTTCAAGGTTATTGGATATATTCTTCTTGGGAAAATAAAGAAGAAGAATTCTCACTTTCCGTTAATACATCCATTAGAGAAGTTTCATTAGAGGTTAAGAATAGAGAGCTGAATGATTACGTTAATGCCTACCAAATGTTAATAGATTCAATAGGAGCTCCAAATGAATCAAATTTTACGGATGTTTTTCTTTTTCTTGATGAAGACCAATCTACAAACCTATCTACATTTTTTGCTTATGGAATTCTTGAAGAAGATTATAATATTAGCATACCTGACAATCTTGTAAGTAATTCAGATACAGATCAAAAAGTTAAAGATTATAAAGCTGTTAAAACAACAATTTTAAATAAAAATATTTTTGACAGAAGAGAAAACACTCTAAACTCTTCAATTTCTAAAATTAAAAGTGTAGAGGATATAGATGTCTTCAAGTTTGAAAAATATAAATCTGCATTTGAGGAATACGCTTCATCTCTCCCAATTCATAAGAGAACTACTTCTAGAGAAATACAAGTATTATTAGATCAAAGCTTTCAAGAGAGAAATATTACCACTCCATATGAATTTGGTATATATAGTAATGGATTGTCAACAAAGATAAAATCAAATAATTATCTTGAAGTTCAATCAGGGCCAAAGTATACAATTCCCTTTTTTGATGATAAGTTGAGTAATGTTAAATATGACCTAGTAGTTTCTTTTCCTGAAAAAAGAGAATATGTTTTATCAGGAATTATTGGAATAGCATCATTATCATTTTTATTAACATTAGTTCTTATAATTATATCCTCAGGTGCTTTATATCAAATATTAAAACAGAAAAAATTATCTGAAATAAAAAATGATTTTATTAATAATATATCTCATGAATTTAAAACACCAATTGCAACAATAAATCTTGCGCTTGACTCAATTTCTAGCAATGAGAAAAATAATGTAACTAAAAAGACAAATTCATACCTAGGAATGATTAGAGAAGAGAATTCTAGAATGCTTTCTCAGGTTGAAAATATATTACGGATCTCTCAGCTTGAAAAAAGTTCTAACCCCCTTAAAATGGATGATATTGATCTTCATGAAGTAATTGAAGATGCTACAGAGCATGTTAAGCTTTTAATAGGAAGTAAGAAAGGTAAGATTAATTTAAGATTAAATGCAATAAATAGATATATTAAGGGAAATAAAAATCATCTTGAAAATATTATAATTAACATTCTCGATAATGCTATTAAATATTCTAAAAATTCTCCAGTTATTAATTTTACATCAAATACAATAGAAGATAAAATTTTGTTATGTATTGAAGATAGGGGTATAGGTATGGATAAATCTACCCAAAAAATGATTTTTGAAAAGTTTTTTAGAGAACAAAATGGAGATATCCATAATATCAAGGGTCATGGACTTGGGTTATCATATGTTAAGAAAATAGTTGATTTTCACAATGGAATTATAAAGGTTGATAGTAAAAAAGGAGTAGGTACAAAATTTTCTATAGAGTTTAAAAACATTTAATGAAATGAAGACCAGTAAAAAAATTCTTGTAGTTGAGGATGATTCAAATTTTGGAAGAATTCTTAAAGAATACCTCTCTATTAATAAATATAGTGTTGATTTAGCATCAAATGGTATTGAAGGTTACGAAAAGTTTACTAGATCAGAATATGACCTATGTATTCTTGATGTAATGATGCCTTATAAGGACGGATTTACACTAGCAAAAGAAATAAGGGAAAAAAATGATCAGATACCTATAATTTTTTTAACAGCTAAAACTCTAAAAGATGATGTTTTAAAAGGGTATAAAATTGGAGCTGACGATTACCTAACTAAACCTTTTGATTCAGAGATATTATTAGCTAAAATAAAATCATTATTCAGCAGAAAAAATCTTCTAAAATCAAATGATTCAGGTGTCTATGAATTTAGCTTTGGTAAATTTAATTTTAATTCAAAACTTAGAATGCTTATTCATAAGAGTAATGATCCAATAAAACTTTCTCCAAAGGAGAATGAATTATTAAAAATGCTAGTTTTAAATATAAATGATTTACTCCCTAGAGATATTGCACTTAATAAAATATGGAGAGACGATAACTACTTTACATCAAGAAGTATGGATGTATATATAGCTAAACTGAGAAAATATCTTGAAATCGATAAGAAAATAAAGATCATAAATATACATGGAGAGGGATTTAGACTCACTGTAGATAAATAGATCTTTATTTTATTTGTCTTTTTGAAATAACCTTAAAAGAAGTATTCCAAATCTTGAAAAGGCAAATGTAAAAAGTCCAAAAAGAGGTGATAAAAGACCTATTTTAATCCCTCCAGCTATAATAGCAGGTTCTGCTTGTCCAGATGCTTCTACAGCATCAAACCCAGCTATTAAACCTATAAATGCCCCAAAAAACCCTAAGGTTAGCGCTAAGACACCGCTATCATTAATATGAGCTAACATTTTTTTTGATAAAACAGTGTTAGTTTTAATCATTGAAAAGCTTTTAACTATAAAATAAATAGATAGTAATAAACAAATAAGAATAAGTGACATAAATAATACGCCACCTTCTAAAAATCTATCGAATATGGTTGGTCGAATTAATTCTAAAATAATTTTCATAATGAAGCTAAGTTAGGAAAAAAATGATGTGTAAGGTAAGTTACTTTGATCTTGGATGGTATTTCTTCATAACATTTAATAAATGTTTTGAGTCTAAATGAGTGTATATTTCTGTTGTAGTAATATTTTCATGCCCAAGAATTAATTGAATAGTTCTCAGATCAGCACCATTTTTTAAAAGATGAGATGCAAATGAATGTCTAAATGTATGAGGACTTATTTTTTTAGTTATCCCTGACTTTATAGAAATATTTTTAATCAAAGTAAAAATCATATGCCTTGTTAATTTCTTACCATCCTTACTTAAAATAAGAATATCATTTGAAGACTCTTCTATTTTTTGATGATTCCTTTTATTGTTTATATAGTCATTAATACTCTTTTTAGCCTGCATACCAATAGGGACAAACCTTTCCTTATCTCCTTTACCAAATACCCTTATTATATTTTCTTTAAAAAATATATTTGAAATTTTTAATTCAATTAATTCACTAACTCTAATACCTGTTCCATATAATATCTCAATTATTGTTTTGTTTCGTTGACCAAACTTTTCATTTACATCAATAGAGCTAATCATTTGAGAAATTTCTTCAACATTTAAAATATCAGGAAGTTTTCTGCCTAATTTTGGAGATTCTATATTTGACATAGGAGATGTTTTTAAATATCCTTCAAATACAAGAAATTTAAAAAAACTTTTAAGACCTGAAATTTTTCTTGCTTGCGATCTGGCACTATTTTTTTTTGAAGAATTATAGATAAAAGAATTTATAGTATTAGGATTACATTCAATTGGTGACTCTTTAACTTTGTTTTTTAAAACATAATCCCGTAATGAGATTACATCATTCTCATAACTAGCTATAGAATTTATACTTAAGCCTCTTTCTATTTTTAAATACGATTTATATTCTTCTATTGCTTGATTCCAGTCCAAAACAGTATTATATTTTTAAAAATAATCTTTAATTACAAAAGTTGATGAAATATTATCTTAAAATATTAAATTTATAGTATATGAAGATTAGTATAATAAATGGGCCAAATCTAAATTTATTGGGTAAAAGAGAACCTGATATTTATGGGTCAACTTCTTTTGAAGATTTTTATAAAAATATAATCACAAGTTTTCCTGATGTTGATTTTGACTATTACCAATCTAATGTTGAGGGTGAATTGATTAATCAAATTCAAGATATGGGTGATTCTTCAGATGGTATAATACTTAATGCAGCAGCATTTACACATACCTCTGTTGGTATTGCAGATGCTGTAAAATCTATTAAATCAAAAGTTATAGAGGTCCATATATCTAATACATTTTCTAGGGAGTCATTTAGACACAAATCATTTTTATCTCCTGTAGTAGATGGAATTATTGTTGGATTTGGCCTTGATAGCTATAGACTTGCAGTTGAGAGTTTAATTGAAAAAAATAAAATTAAAGGTGAATAACTTCATTATATGCATCAGCTACAGCTTCCATTAAAGCTTCACTCATAGTTGGATGAGGATGTACTGTTTTTAATATTTCTTTTCCAGTTGTTTCAAGTTTTCTGCCTAGAACTGCTTCAGCAATCATATCAGTAACTCCATCACCAATCATATGACATCCAAGCCATTCTCCATATTTTTCATCAAAGATTACTTTAATAAAACCTTCTGGTTTACCACTAGCTTGCGCTTTACCTGATGCAGAAAAAGGAAACTTTCCAATTTTGATAGAGTAGCCTTTATCTTTTGCTTGTTCTTCTGTATAGCCAACTGAAGCTACCTCTGGAGAACAATAAGTACAGCCTGGTATATTTTTGTAATCTATTGCCTCAACATCATGTCCAGCGATCTTCTCAACACATAAAATTCCTTCAGCAGAAGCTACATGAGCTAATGCTTGACCAGTTACGATATCTCCAATAGCATAATATCCAGGAATATTAGTCTTGTAAAATTCATCAACAAGAATCTTATCATTATCAACTGCAATACCAGTTTCTTCGAGTCCCATGTTTTCAATGTTGCTTTTAATTCCAACTGCTGAGATAACAATATCAGCTTCTAACTCTGAAATTTGACCTGAAGATTTAACTTGTAGTTTAACTCCTTTTCCTTTTGTTTCTGATGATATGACTTCAGAACTGGTCATTAAATCAATGCCAGATTTTTTAAAGCTTTTTGCAAGTTGGTTAGAAATATCTTTATCTTCAACAGGTAAAATTCTATCAAGGTATTCTACAATTGTAACTTCAGTACCCATTGAATTATAGAAATATGCAAATTCAACTCCAATAGCTCCAGAACCAACTATAATCATCTTTTTGGGTTGTTTATGAAGTACCATTGCCTCTCTATACCCAATTATTTTTTTACCATCTTGTTTAATTGAATTAATCTCTCTTGATCTAGCGCCAGTAGCAATTATTATATTTTCTGCGCTATACGTGTTTTTTTTACCTTCAATTTCTACGGAAACTTTTTTTTCTGGTAATATTTTTCCAAACCCATTAATTACATCAATCTTATTTTTTTTCATTAAAAAATTAACACCCTTACTCATTCCATTAGCAACTGATCTGCTTCTTTTAACAACAGATGTAAAATCTTTATCTATTTTACTAGCGGAAAGACCATATTGATCTGCCTTTTTTAGATACTCAAAAACTTGAGCAGATTTCAATAAAGCTTTAGTTGGTATGCATCCCCAGTTTAGACAAACTCCTCCTAGACTTTCTTTTTCAATAATCGCCGTTTTTAAACCTAATTGACTTCCTCTTATTGCAGCAACATATCCACCAGGGCCACTACCTAGAACTATTAAATCATAGTTTTTTTTCATTTTTTATTGTTTATAAAATTTATACTTGCAGAATTAACACAATACCTTTTTCCAGTCTCAGTTGGACCATCATCAAAGACATGACCTTGATGACCTCCACAATTTGAACAAATTATTTCAGTTCTAACCATCCCTAAGCTTTTATCTTCTTTGTAAATTATAGCTCCTGGAATAGCACTTTCATAACTTGGCCATCCACAGTCAGAGACAAACTTATTATCACTTTTAAATAATGCTTGACCACAACCCTTACATTCATAAATTCCTTTCTCAAAATGCATGTTGTAAACTCCTGTATAAGGCCTTTCGGTTCCCTTATTTCTAAGTATATCAAATTCCTGTGGCGTTAACTGGTCTTTCCACGCTTTTTCAGTCTTTTTCACTTTAAACTCTTTTTTTTCGTTATTATATTGATTATTGTTAAAAGTTTGACAATTTATAAAAAAAGTATTCATAAAGAATATTATTCCTATTACAATAAATTTTTTCATAAAGAATATTTATTGACAAATATAAATATCTTTTATATTATTTTGTTACTTTGGGAACTCAATTAGGGATATGTTTAAAAGAAAAAATCCATTACCTAAAGGAAGCAAAAAGTTAATTGGTGCTTGGACTCTATATGATTGGGCCAATTCAGTTTATTCTCTTGTAATTTCTACAGCAATTTTTCCCATATACTATTCTGAATATATTTTTGCAAATTCAGATTCTATTGTCTTATTTAATATTGATCTTAATAAAGACACAATAATTAGTTTGGTATCTGCAGCTTCTTTTATGATTGTAGCATTTTTATCACCTTTTCTTAGCGGAATTGCTGATTACCTTGGAAATAAAAAGACATTTATGAAGTTTTTTGTTTTTTTGGGGTCTTTTTCTTGTATTGGGCTATATTGGTTTGAATTGGAAACTATTCAATTTGGATTATTATTATACATTTTAGCATTAATAGGTTTATGGGGAAGTCTTGTATTTTATAACTCATATTTACCTGATATAACTTATCCAGATCAGACAAATATAGTTAGCGCAAAAGGCTTTACAATGGGTTACATAGGGAGTGTAATCCTTCTAGTTATTAATCTTATAATGATTACATATTATGAGCAACTTAACTTAAGCTCAGAAGTTCAAGCAATGAAATATTCATTTGTATTAGTTGGTCTTTGGTGGTTATTATTTAGTCAATATTCATTTTATCATTTACCTCAGGGGAATAAAGGTGTTAAGCTTCCAAAAAATGTCATATGGAATGGATTTAGAGAGTTAAAAGGAGTTTATAAAATAATTAGGTCTAGTAAAAAATTTACTAGATTTCTTACTGCTTTTTTTGTTTTTTCTTTCTCTCTTCAAACAATAATTTTTATTGCATCATATTTTGGAGTTACTGAAATAGAATGGTCATCATCTAGTGAACAAACTACAGGATTAATAATTAGTATAATACTAATACAAATAATTGCTATTGTTGGTGCTATTTTATTCACTAAAGCTGCAGAGAAATTCGGAAATATACTTGTCCTAGCAATAGCTATTGCTTCGTGGTCAATAATCTGTGGTTATGCTTATTTTATTACTACTCCTATTCAATTCTACCTAATTGCTGGTTTTGTTGGCTTATTAATGGGGGGTACACAAACAATAGCAAGAGCTACATATTCTTTATTTATTCCTGAATCAAAAGATACAACCTCATTTTTTAGTTTTTATGATGTAACTGAAAAGATTGGAATAGTAATAGGGATGGTTCTTTATGGATTGGCAGCTCAAATTACAGGTAATGTTAGATTTTCAGTATTAATCTTTATGTTTTTCTTCCTTTTAGGAGCAATTCTTTTACTTAGAGTCCCTAAAGTTAAGGTATAATTTTATTGGCATACCTTTTGTCCTTATATATATAGCATTTTTATATATAGGTTATTTACTTAATAACTAAAGTAAATAAACCTTTATAATGACAAAATGTCTTAATAAATTGCAGTATGAGTTTAAAATTTAATAATTTGGACAATGTGTCACTTGATGATTTAGAACCTGATTCTGAGTTTATCCCATTGATGACATCTGAAGATGAAGAAGCTCTTGAAAAAGAAAAATTACCTGAGGTATTACCTATTCTCCCCCTTATAAATACAGTTTTGTTTCCAGGTGTAGTAATTCCAATTAATGCTGGTAGAGATAAGTCAATAAAACTTATTCAGGATGCTAATAAATCAAATAAACTTATTGGGGTTGTTGCTCAAAAGAAGAAATCTACTGAGAACCCCGGAATTGATGATATATATCATTTAGGGACTGTTGCAAAAATTTTAAGAGTCCTAAAGATGCCAGATGGTAATACAACAATAATTATTCAAGGGAAAAAAAGATTTAAAATTAAAACAGTTGTTAAAGAAGAACCCTATATTCAAGCAACTGTTGATGACATAATTGATAAATTACCTAAGAAATTATCAAATAAATTTACTGCAACTATTGATGCTATTAAAGATGTAGCTCTAAAAATCATAAAAGAAAATCCTAATATTCCATCTGAAGCTTCTTTTGCAATTAAAAACATAAATAGTTCATCATTTCTAATAAATTTTGTTTCATCAAATATGAATATTGGAATTATAGATAAACAAAATATGCTTTCGATGACTAATGTTCAAGAAAGAGCAACAGATTGTTTGAAAAAATTAAATCTAGAATATGAGAAACTTGCATTAAAAAATGATATCCAATCCAAAGTTAGAAGTGATATAGATCAACAGCAAAGAGAATATTATTTGCACCAACAAATGAAAACTATTCAAGAAGAACTGGGGGAGACATCATACCAAGAAGAAATAGAAGATGTAGTTAAAAAAGCAGAATCAAAAAAATGGTCAAAAGAAATTAAAGATCACTTTGATAAAGAATTATTTAAGTTAAAGAGAATGAATCCTCAAGTAGCAGAATATTCAGTCCAAAGAAACTATATTGATTTATTAGTAGACTTACCTTGGGATGAATTTTCATTGGATAATTTTGATTTAGAGAATGCAAGTAAGATTCTTGATAAGGATCATTTTGGATTAGATGAAGTGAAAAAAAGAATAATTGAATATTTGGCTGTTCTTAAACTCAGAAATGATATGAAATCTCCAATTTTATGTCTTTATGGCCCTCCCGGAGTTGGAAAGACATCTCTTGGAAAGTCAATAGCAAGATCAATAAACAGAAATTATGTTAGGGTTTCATTAGGAGGAATGAGAGATGAAGCAGAAATAAGGGGTCATCGGAAAACTTATGTTGGGGCTATGCCTGGAAGAATCATTCAAAGTATCAAGAAGGCAGGAACTTCAAATCCAGTATTTGTTTTAGATGAAATTGACAAACTCTCTTCTGGCTCACAAGGTGATCCAGCCTCAGCATTATTAGAACTATTAGATCCAGAACAAAATAACTCATTCCATGATAATTTTTTAGAAGTTGGTTATGACTTATCTAAGGTTATGTTTATAGCAACTGCTAATAGTTTGTCTAATCTTCACCCAGCTTTAATTGATAGAATGGAGTTAATAAATGTAACTGGGTATACAACTGAAGAAAAGACTTCAATTGCTCAAAAGTTTTTAATTAAGAAACAATTAAAGGAGCATGGTTTAAAAACCAGTGATTTTAAACTAAATCAAACTATAATCAAACAAATTATTTCTAATTACACAAGAGAATCAGGGGTTAGAAATTTAGAGAAGCAAATAGCTAAACTTATTAGGGCTAAAGCAAAAAATATAGTATCTAAAGAGAAATCAGTCAGTATCAATGACAAAAATTATCTTACAAACACATTAGGGCCAAAAAAATATTTTAAAGATACTTATGAAAATAATCTAGTTGCAGGAGTTGTAACAGGACTTGCTTGGACATCTGTTGGGGGTGAAATACTTTTCATTGAATCTTCAGTTTCACCAGGAAAGGGAGATTTAAATATAACAGGAAACTTAGGTAAAATAATGAAAGAGTCAGCTATTATTGCTATGGAATATATAAAGTCAAATGCAAAAGAATTAGGAATAGATAATATTGACTTTAGCAAGTTTAATATCCATATACATGTTCCAGAAGGTGCTACCCCAAAAGATGGACCAAGTGCAGGTATAACAATGTTAACATCTCTTGTGTCTTTATTTACTCAAAAAAGGGTAAAGAAAAATATTGCAATGACTGGTGAAATTACCTTAAGAGGGAAAGTCCTTCCTGTTGGTGGAATAAAAGAGAAAATACTTGCAGCAAAAAGAGCTAATATTAAAGAGATTATTTTAAGCATTGAAAACAAAAAGGATATAGAAGAGATTAAGAAAGTTTATTTAAGGGGAATTAAGTTTATATATGTAAAAAATATGTTTGAGGTTATTAATTATTCTATTACAAATA